>JAYVSF010000346.1:0-24124 GCA_043775605.1 Myxococcales bacterium | reverse complement strand
ACCAGCGTGCCGGCCCGATCTGTACGGAATCAGAGTCGAGGGTTGGCCGTCGCGCGCGGGCGATCGTTCCGAAACCCTATTGTTGCCAACCCTCTCAGGGCGCGGCGAGTTGGAGGAAGAAGTCGTCGACCGCGGGTGTGAGGTCGGGCAGCGCCTCGTGCCCCGGCAGGCGACCGGTGCGAAGGCGCGACTCGTCGTGGACGGTCAGGACGACCACCTCGCGCGTGGTGGGCAGGACGAGCCAGACCAGGCCGACGCCGACCGAGAGATACCAGGCCGCCTTCTCGCGCAGGTGCGGCTCGCGCTCGTCCTGCCCGGCGACCTCGACCGCCAGGACGGGCGGCACCCGCCGGAAGCCGCCGGTGTAGTCACCGAGGTCCTCGCGGCGGAACACGGCGGCGTCCGCACCCCGGCTGGCGCCGGCGAGCCGGATCCCAGCTTCGTTGGTGGCCACCTTGAACCCATGGTGTGCGTCCTGCCAGCGCAGGAGGAGGCGCATCACGTCGCTGACCACGTCGGACTGGATGTCACCACACGGCGGCATGAAGAGCAGCCTTCCCTCGACGTACTCGAGCTGGCCATCGACGCGCGGCCAGGTCTCGAGCTGCGCGGGATCGAAGCCGGGCGGCGGGATCACCTCGACCGGGAAGCGCACCTGGCGCGGGACCTCGATCGTCTCCGCGGTGTGATCCGCGCGCTGCATCGCTCGATGGTGGCATCGGCCGTGTGGCGGCGCAAGCGTGGCGCCGCCGCGAGCCGATTCACAGCCGGCGCGCGGCTCGAGCTCGTCGACGGTCGTGACCCGCGGCAGCGCCTCGGCGCCGTCGGCGTCCTCGGGGAGGTCCGAGGCTGTCACCGCGGGGCTCACCGGTAGCCATCGTACACGGCCGGCAGCGGGCTGAATCGTCCGATCGCCGGGCAAGATCCAGCGTGGGTCGCACCCGATCGCCGGCTATCTTCGATAGGCTCGGCGCATGAAGAAGCTCTCCATCCTGTTGCCTGTTGTTGCTCGGCGCGTTCGCCGGCTGTGGCGGCGGCAGCGCCGCCGATGAGGCCATGTCCAAGATGAAGGCCGCGCGCGACAAGGCGTGCGCCTGCAAGGACCTGGCGTGCGCCGAGAAGTCCAAGGAGGACTTCAAGGACTGGACCAAGAAGAACATCGACCGGCTCAAGAAGGGCGGCAAGCCGTCGAAGTCCTTCCAGGAGAAGTTCGGCAAGCTCGGCGACGAGACCGACGCCTGCATCGCGAAGCTGAAGCCGGCCGATCCGCCGCCGCCGCCGCCGGCCATGGAGCCCACGCCGACCGCGCCCGTGCCCGAGGCTCCCCCGGCCGCGCCGCCCGCCGCCACGCCCTGATCCGTCGAGGTCAGCTCCGACGCGGCCCTTTGCGGCTCGGCGGCGGCTCGGCGAACAGCGCCTGCTGGCCTGGCGGCGGCTCGGTGCCGTCCGTGAGCCGGGCCCGCGCGAGGCCGACGAAGCGTCCGTCGGCGTCGCCACACAGGAAGCGCCGGCCGAGGCGGGCCGCGACCACCGCGGTCGTGCCCGAGCCGACGAACGGGTCGACCACCAGGTCGCCCGGTCGTGACGACGCCAGGATGAAGCGCTCGATCAGCGCCTCCGGTTTCTGGGTCGCGTGCGCGGTCTTCTCGGCCATGCCGTTGCACAGCACCGGGATGTCGAACACGTCGCGCGGCTTGGCGCCGAGCGGGTTGGGCTGCCAGCGGTCGCGCCGGCCCTTGGCGCCGCCGTACTGCGACGACACCGCCTGGATCCGCTCGGGATAGCGCGTGGTGTGGGCGTTGTACGGAATCCGGACAGCATCGACGTCGACCAGGCCGCCGCCGCGCGCCCTGCGCAGGTGCAAGATCGACTCGTGCGAGCGGCCCCAGTCCTTGCCGAGGTTGGCCTTGTTGCGATAGCTCCACACCAGCCAGCGGCACTCGGCGAAGCGTGGCGCCGAGCGGACCTTGACCTCGGCCAGGATCTCGGAGAAGCCGCACACGTAGGCCGAGCCGCGCGGCGCCAGCACCCGCCGGACCTCGGCCAGCCAGCGATCGCACCACTCGACGTAGACCGGCAACGACTCGAACTCGTCCCACGCCTCCTTGTTGATCGCGTACGGCGGATCGGTCACCACCAGCGCGGCGCCGCCGTCGGGGACCCGGGCGAGCAGTTCGAAGACGTCGGCCCGCCACAGCTCGCCGCCGGCGGTGGCCAGGGCCCGGGTCGGCGCCGCCGAGCGCAGATCCGCGGGCACGGGCAGCTCCTTCTTCACGCGCGGCGGGCGCTTGGGCACGGCGCCGGACTGTACATGGCGCGCGCGGCCCCGGCACAGCGGTCGAGACGCCGTGCTATGCCCGCGGCCATGAAGCGAGCCGCGCTGTTCTCGACCGTTCTCCTCGCCGCCTGCGGTGGTGGCACCAAGACCGGGCCCGCGCCCGCCGGCGGTGGCTCGGGCTCGGGCAGCGCCGACGATGGCACCATCGGCTTCGGCAGCATCGTCAATCCCCAGCTCGACGCCCGCAAGGCCTACGTCGATCCCGGCGGCATGTGGATGCCGCGGCAGATGACCTTGCCGATCCACGCCGAGCGGTTCGCGGCGATGGGCGTCGCGATCCCGGTCCTCGCCCTGGCCGATCCGCTGGCCGATCCGCTGGGCGCGGTGGTGTCGCTCGGCGGGTGCACCGGCTCGTTCGTGTCGCCCGACGGCCTGGTGATCACAAACCATCACTGCGTGCAGGAGGCGCTGCAGGTCAACGCCACCCCCGAGAAGAACCTGGTCGAGACCGGCTTCCTGGCCAAGACCCGGGCCGAGGAGCTGCCAGCCGGCCCGACCCAGCACGTCTACGTCATGCAGGCGTCGAAGGACGTCACCGACGACATGACCAAGGGCCTGGCGGCGATCGCCGACCCGACGGCGCGGACCAAGGAGGTCGAGAAGCGCGACAAGGCGCTGGTCGCCGCCTGCGAGCAGGGTCGGTCGGGCATCAAGTGCGAGGTCGAGAGCTTCTACCGCGGCGCCGAGTGGCAACTCATCGAGTCGCTCGACATCAAGGATGTCCGGCTGGTCTACGTGCCCCACCGCGCGATCGGCAACTACGGCGGCGAGATCGACAACTGGGCCTGGCCCCGCCACACCGGCGACTGGTCGTTCTTCCGGGCCTACGTCGGCAAGGACGGCAAGCCGGCCGATCCGTCGCCCGACAACGTGCCGTACCACCCGGCCCACACCTTGAAGATCAGCACCACGCCGCTGGCCGAGAGCGACTTCGTCATGGTCGCCGGCTACCCGGGCTCGACCGAGCGCATCACGACCTACTCCGAGACCAAGTTCGACGTCGACTGGACCTACCCCCAGGCCATCGAGCAGATCCAGGAGGCCTACGACGCGCTCGACGCCATGCAGCAGCAGGGCGGGGTCACCGCGCTCAAGGCTGGCGTGTTCAAGCAGTTCGTCCAGAACGCCCTCGAGAACTACCAGGGCACGCTGGCCGGCCTTACCAAGGGCGACACCCTGGCCCAGAAGCAGGCCCTCGACGACACGGTCCGGGCCTGGGCCGCGCAGCCCGGCCACGAGGACACCAAGGCCGCGATCGACGCGCTCGAGGCCGGCTTCGCCGAGGCCCGCAAGACCGCCGGCGTCGACGCGATCTACGGCCGCGCCGCCAGCGGCTCGACGCTGCTCGGGGTCGCCAACCGCCTGGTGCGGATGGCCGAGGAGCGGCCCAAGAAGGACGCCGATCGCAAGAGCGGCTACCAGGACCGCGACCTGCCCGACCTGATCGCGTCGCAGAAGGAGCTGGGCAGCCAGTACGACCCGGCCATCGATCGCGCGTTCTTCCGCATCGCCCTGGTCCGCGCGCTCAAGCTGCCCGAGGTCGAGCGGCCGTGGCTGGCGCTGATCATCGGCAGCAAGAAGGGCGTGGCCATCGACGCCGCCGCGATCGACGCGCGGCTCGACGAGCTCTACAAGAAGACCAAGCTCGCCGACGAGAAGCTGCGGATCTCGCTCCTGACCAAGGGCACGACCAAGCAGCTCAAGGCGTCGAAGGACCCGTTCCTCCAGATCGCGCTGGCGCTGGCGCCGTCGCTGCGCGGGTTCGAGGCCAAGCAGGAGCAGCGGGCCGGCGATCGCCTGCTGTACGCGCCGAAGTACGCGGTGGCGATGCGCGAGGCCCTCGGCGGCGCGCTGGCGCCCGACGCCAACGGCACGCTGCGGGTCACCTACGGCACGGTCAAGCGGTTTGCGGGCGCGGCCGGCCGGCCGTTCACGTCGGTGTCGGAGATCCCGGCCAAGGACACCGGCACCGAGCCGTTCGACGCGCCCAAGCCGCTGCTGGCCGCGATCGCCGCCAAGGTCTGGGGGCCCTACGCCGACCCGACGATCGGCGAGGTCCCGGTCGACTTCCTGTCCGACGTCGACACCACCGGCGGCAACTCGGGCTCGCCGACCCTCAACCAGCGCGGCGAGCTGGTCGGGCTCCTGTTCGACGGCAACCTCGAGAGCGTGTCGTCGGACGTGGTGTTCAACCCGCTCATCACCCGGTCGATCCATCTCGATATCCGCTACGCCCTGTGGGTGATGGACTCGCTCGACGGCGCCGATGCCCTGCTGACCGAGATGGGCGTCACGCCGTCGCTGTAGCGCCGAGTCCGAGGCGAACCAACCGAGGAGGGGTGTGATGAAGCTGGTCAGGGTAGCTGCGTCCGTTGTCATCGCGATCGCCACCGCCGCCGCGTGCGGCGGGACCCACCACACCGCCGCGCTCGCCGCTCCGCCGCCGCTGATCCCGCGCGCGGTCCTGTTCGGCAACCCCGAGCGGGGCGCGCCGCTGATCTCGCCCGACGGCACCCACTACGCGTTCACCGCCCCGGCCGACGGCGTGATGAACGTGTTCGTGGCGGCGGTCGGCGATCTCGCGCACCCGACCCAGGTCACCTTCGACCGGACCCGGCCGATCGGGCCGATGTCGTGGTCGACCGACGGCCGCTGGGTCCTGTACCAGCAGGACCAAGCTGGCGACGAGAACTTCCACCTGTTCCGGGTCGGCGTCGACGGCAAGGACGCGCTCGACCTGACCCCGTTTCCCGGCGCGCGGGCCCAGCTGTTCGGGACCTCGCACGTGCAACCGGGGCGGATCCTGGTCGGGCTCAACGCCCGCGATCCCCAGCTGTTCGACGCCTTCGAGATCGAGCTGGCCACGGGCACGGCGACCATGAAGGTGCAGAACCCGGGCTACAGCGAGCTCGTCGCCGACGACGACCTGCGGGTGCGGCTGGCGGTGCAGATGGATCCCGACGGCGGCCAGCGCTGGTTCGCGCCCGCGGCCAAGGGCTGGACCGAGGTCGAGCGGGCCGGCCAGGTCGACGCGCTGACCACCGCGGTCGTCGGCTTCGAGACCGCGGGCCAGCGCTACTACATGGTCGACAGCCGCGGTCGCGACACCGCCGCGCTGGTCGTGGTCGACGCCGCGACCGGCGTGCACACCGTGGTCGTCGAGGACGCCGGGGCCGACGCCGGCGACGTCCTGGTCCACCCGACCACCGGCGTGATCCGCGCGGTGCAGTTCGAGCGCGGGCGCAAGCAGTGGCAGGTGCTCGACCCGTCGATCGCGCCCGACCTCACGGCGCTGGCCAAGCTCGACGAGGGCGACGTCTCGGTGCTGTCGATGACCGACGACGATCGCCGCTGGGTCGTGGGCTTCGCCGGCGATCGTCGGCCGCAGCGCTACTACCTGTGGGATCGCGACGCCCAGCACGGCACGCTGCTGTACGCGGCCCGGCCCGCGCTCGAGGGCCTCGACCTGGCCCGGATGACCACGGTGACGATCAAGGCCCGCGACGGGCTCGAGCTGGTCAGCTACCTGTCGTTGCCGGTCGAGGCCGATCCCGACGGCGACGGCACGCCGCGGGCCCCGGTGCCGATGGTGCTGCTGGTCCACGGCGGGCCGTGGGCGCGGGTGAGCTGGGGCTTCAGCCCGCTGGCCCAGTTGCTCGCCAACCGCGGCTACGCGGTCCTGCAGGTCAACTTCCGCAGCTCGACCGGCTTCGGCAAGGCGTTCGTCAACGCCGGCGATCGCCAGTGGGGCAAGGCGATGCACGACGACCTCCTCGACGGCGTGGCGTGGGCGGTGCAGGCCGGCGTCACCCGCGCCGACCAGATCTGCATCATGGGCGGCAGCTACGGCGGCTACGCCACGCTGGCCGGCCTGACCCTGACCCCGACGACGTTCCGGTGCGGCGTCGACATCGTCGGCCCGTCCAACCTCGAGACCCTGCTGGCGTCGCTGCCGGCGTACTGGCAGCCGATGATCGCGACGTTCAAGATCCGCATGGGCGATCCGTCGACGGCCGAGGGCAAGGCGCTCTTGGCCGCGGCCTCGCCGATCAACCACGTCGGCGCGATCGCCCGGCCGCTGCTGATCGGCCAGGGTGCCAACGACCCGCGGGTCAAGCAGGCCGAGTCGGACCAGATCGTCCGGGCCATGCAGCAGAAGGGTCTGCCGGTGACCTATGCGCTCTTCCCCGACGAGGGCCACGGCTTCCGCCGGCCCGAGAACAACCTGGCGTTCTTCGCGATCGCCGAGGCGTTCCTCGCGCAGCACCTCGGCGGCCGGGCCCAGCCGATGAGTGTTGCTGACTTCGCCGGCTCGACGATCCAGCTCCGGGCCGGTCGTGAGGGGATCCCGGGGCTGCCGGCGGGGATCGGAACGGTTGGCGCGAGTCCGTGACCGTGGGCGTGGGCGTTGACGTCAACGGCCACGATCACGTCGACGATCACGATCACGGCTAGAATCGACGCGATGTCGAACCTTCCGGACGGGCAGCGCGTCGTCGTCACCGAGCTGGGCGAAGATCCCGAGGACGCGCTGGCGCGCTGCCTGACGATCGAGCCGCAGCCGGCGCCGGATCCGGCGACGCTGGGGCCGGGCGATGTCCTGATCGCGGTCGAGAGCGCCCAGGTCGGCTGGGTCGACCTCCTGATGTCGAGCGGCCAGTACCAGCACGCCGCGCGGCCGCCCTACACGCCGGGGCTGGAGTACGCGGGCCGGGTGGTGTGGCGCGGCGCCGAGGCCGAGCGGTTCGCGGTCGGTGACGCGGTGCTGGCCGACGGCTTCCTGACCGGGCCGCGCTCGCTCGGCGCCCACCAGCGCTGGGGCGGGTTCGCGACCTACGCGGTGGCGCCCGCCCTCGCCGTGCTGCCGCTGCCGCGCGGGCTGTCGTTCGATCAGGCGGCGGCGCTGCTCGGCAGCTACGAGACCGCGTACCACTGCCTGGTCACCCGCGGCCGACTGCAGGCCGGCGAGACCGTGCTCATCCACGGAGCGTCGGGCGCGACCGGGCTGGCCGCGGTCCACCTGAGCAAGCTGCTCGGCGCCACCGTGATCGCCACTGGCCGGTCGCCGCAGAAGCTGGCCGTGGTCGCCGCCGAGGGCGCCGATCACATCCTCGCCGTCGACGCCGACAGCGAGGACGGTCAGCGCGCGATGCGCGATCAGGTCCGGGCCCTGACCGGCGGCCGCGGCGTCGACGTCGTCCACGATGGCGTCGGCGGCCCGATCTCGGCGGCCAGCCTGCGCTGCGTCCGGTTCGGCGCGCGCTACCTGATCGTCGGCTGGGCGGCGACGCCCGGGGTCGCGCGCGGCAAGGGCGGCCGCGGCGCGCCCAACGCCAACCAGCTACCGACCAACCTCATCATGATGAAGGGCCTCGACGTCCTCGGCTGCCCGACGGTGATCTCGACCATCGAGGATCCCGGCCTGCGCCCGCCGCGGCTGGCCCAGCTCCTGGCCTGGGTCGAGGACGGCCGGCTGCGCCCGCTGGTGTCGCGGGTGTTCACGCTGGCCGAGGCCACCGCCGCGCTGCGCGCCAAGTGGCGCGGCGAGTTGGTCGGCGCCGGCGTCATCCACCCGCGCGGCTGACCCGGGGCGCCGCCCCGCCGCCCGGGCGTGCTACCAACCCGGAGATGTTCGACGACGAGCTGATCCCGACCGAGGCGCCGATGATCCACCCGACCGCGGTCGTCGAGCGCGGCGCGATGATCGGCGCCGGTACCCGGATCTGGCACTTCGCCCACGTGATGCCGGGGGCGCGGGTCGGCGCCCACTGTGTCGTCGGCCACGCCTGCTACCTCGGCAACGTCACGATCGGCGACGGCTGCAAGATCCAGAACCACGTGTCGGTGTACGACGGGGTCACGCTCGAGGACGAGGTGCTGCTGGGGCCGTCGTGCGTGTTCACCAACGTGAAGCACCCGCGGGCCCACGTGTCGCGCAAGGAAGAGTTCTCGCCGACCCGGGTCGGGCGTGGCGCGACGATCGGCGCCAACGCCACGGTGCTGTGCGGGGTCACGATCGGCGCGTACGCGTTCGTCGGCGCCGGGGCCGCGGTCGCCGGCGACGTCGCCGCCCACGCGCTCGTGGTCGGGGTCCCGGCCCGCTGGATCGGCTGGGCCTGTCGGTGCGGCGAGCGGCTGCCCGGCTTCGCCGCCGCCGGCCTGTCGACCTGCGGCCGCTGCGGCGATCCGTACCGCTCGGTCGGCGCCGGCATCGAGCTCGCGCGCTGACTAGCGAGCCTTGGCGAGCGATCTACAATGACTCCGGACGTTCGGGGTCACGCGTGGAGGAGCGGGGTCTGTCTTCCACTGTCGGTCAGTGGCGGCAATGCGGTACGTGCTGCTAGCTCGCGAGCTAGTCGGCGCGCCGCGGATCGATCACGCGATCAGCCAGCCGCCGGTCAGACCTTCGGCTCCTTGGCGTGGTCGTCGACGTGCTCGGCGCTGATGCCGAGGCTGCGGGCGAGCTCCTCCGCGGACATGGTCAGCGCGCCATGATCGGTACCCATGGCCAGGGTGCCGCCGATTCGACCGGCGCGGTCGCGGACCAGGAACCCGCTCTGGCCCGGCTCCGGCATCCCGACCAGAGACCGCGAGGATACACCCACCGCCGGACGGCGTCGTGGTCAGGGGGCGGGCGGGCGCGGTCGGTAGTACTGGCGCACCGCCATCCACAGCTCGATCGGATCGAAGCCGAGCAGCGCGAACGGGTGGGCGCCGGCGTCCTTCATCGCGGTGCGGGCGCGACCGGCGAGGCCGGCGACGCGCACGCGGGCGGCGGCGGGCAAGAGGTTGGCGAGCGCGGTGGCGCCGCGCTGGGCCACGGCCGCGACCTGGGCGCCGCCGAGGAGCCCGAGCAGCCAGGCCGGCGCCGGATCGATCACGATGCGGCGGGCGCCGTACTCGCGCGCCAGCGTGTCGGACGGACCGACGACCAGGCGCTCGAGGGTCGCGCGCTCGAGCAGGATCGTGAGGCTAGGGCGCGCGAGGCGCTCGGCGATCGCCTGGTTGAGGCGCTTGTAGACCGCGGGCCAGTCGCGGGCCAGCGTGGCCTCGGACACCAGATCCGCGACCGGCTGGTGGCCGCTGAGCTGGACCACGTCGCCCTTGCGCTTGATCACGGTGCCGGCGGCGATCAGCGACCGGCGGTCGTCGGCGATGACGTAGGCGCTGACGGCGGTGTCGTCGGGGATCAGCAGCTCGAAGGTGCGCTGCAAGGGCTCGTAGGGCGGCGCCGGCACCAGGTCGAGCAGCGCCGGGTAGGTCCAGATCCCGTGGCCGCTGCGGGCCTTGAGCGCGCGCAGCACCGCGAGGCCCTGGGCCGCGAGGTCGAGGTCGAGGGTGAGGTGGCGCTCGACGTCGGCGGCGAGCGCGGCCACGACCCGGGCCTCGAGGACGATCACCGCGCCCACGCCCCAGCGGCGGGCGGCGGCCTCGAGCCCGGCCGCGGTCGGCGGCAACGGCAGCATGGCGGCGGCGGGCCCGGTGGGATCGAGCGCGCCCCGGGCCCGGTCGCCGGCGATGATGAGCTTGATCACGCGGGCCGGGGTGCCTTCGACGACGACCAGCGCCCAGCGCGGATGATCGCGCAGCGGCGGCGGCACCAGCAGCTCGATCCAGCCGGCCCAGTGCCGCGGCTCGAACCCTGACACGAGCACATCGCGGGCCAGCACGTCGGTACGGTAGCTCGCTACCCCGGGGTGCGCCATCGTGTGGCTCGGCGCTCGCTTGCTTCGGTCGCGAGGTCGCGCCACGCTGCGCCCCATGAAGACCAATCTCCTGTGTGCGTCCATCGTGGCGCTGTCGATGCTCGGCGCTGGAACCGCGGTCGCGGGTGGCTCGGAGGGGACGATCGGCGTCGGCGCCGAGGCCCAGCTCTCGGGGCTCGGCGGGCCCTCGGTCAACTACGACGCCGGCAAGTTTCACGTCGGCGGCTTCCTGGCGGTCAAGGACTCGAGCGGCCCCAACAACACCGACATCGCTCTCGGCGGCCGGTTCTTCTGGCACCTGCACTCGACCCCGACCTCCGACTTCAGCATCGGCGGCAACCTCGGCGTGCTGTTCGCGAGCGATCCCACCCCGCCGCCCGACGGCAGCTCGAGCACCGAGCTGTTCCTCGAGCCGGCCATCCAGATCCGCGCGTTCATCTCCGGCAACGTCGCGCTGAGCGCCACCGCCGGCATCGTGATCGGCCTGGCCGACGCCGATGGCGTGGCCCTCGACGGCCAGGTCACCGGCGGCGCCGGCATCCACTATTACTTCTTCTAGCCGTCACTGAACGTCGACGGCGCGGTCGACTCGAGCACCTCGAACATCCGGGCGTCGCTGGCGGGTAGCGCGATCGTGATCAGGCCGTCGTGGCCGGTGAGCGCCTCGCCGGTGAGCGCGTCCTGCAGTGCGACGTCGCCGGGCGTGGCCAGGCGGGCGCGGACCGCGCCGCCGCCGGGGTTGGTGACGATCACGACCCGGGTCCGGCCGTGGACGTCGTCGAAGACGTCGACGTGGAGACCGGCCGGGCGCTCGATCGCCCACGGCTCGGCCGGGACCAGCGCCGCCAGATCCTCGGCCAGGCCGGCGACGTCGTCGACCGAGCCCGGGCGCATGCGCCCGGCGCGGCGCGGTGGCGCGGCGTCGTCGGCCAGCGGTCGCCCGAGCTCGTCGACGGTCGGCTGCTCGGGGCCGTAGACCACGACCTTGCGCGCGGCGGCGGCGGCGGCGAGGTCGCGCCACAACCGGCGATCGACCCGGCGCAGGGTCGGGGCGACGATCGCGTCGAACGCCAGCAGCCGGTCCTTGCCGGCCGATGCGTCGACGATCGCGAACGGCACCTGCGCGAGGTCGAGCGCGGCGGCGGCGGCGGCGAGCCAGCGGCGGTAGGTGACGGCGTCGGCGTCGCGGCCGAGGTGGGCGGTGCCGGCCGGGCCGAGCGCGAGCAGCTCGGCGACCAGCGGCGGCACCGGATCGAGCACCGACGAGGCCATGCCGTGGTGGCCGTCGGCGCGCGACGCGATCAGCGCGACCCGGGCCCGGCGCCGGAGGTCGTGCCAGCCGAGGCGGGCCAGCGTAGGCAGGAGCGTCGCGACCCACGGGCCGGCGGCGGTGGCCCGGCCCTCGCCGTCGAGCGCGCCCCCGATCCAGCGATCGCGGCCGACCGCCATCGTGACCGACAGGTCGCGAGCGCCGGTGGCCAGCACCGCGAGCGCCGCCGCGCGCTGGTCGTCGTCGGTCCGCGGCGGCAGGTACGGGGCGTGGCCGCAGCCGATCGTCGTCGGGGCCGAGGTCGCCGACGAGCCGCTGGTCCACAACCCGCGCTGGCGGATCGCGGCGAGGTCGCCGTGGCCGCCGGTGACGTCGATCGCCACCGGGCCGCCGATCGCCCGCGCGATCGCCGGCAGGTCGGCGTGCCAGGGCGCGGCCGGCGGCGCGGCGTGGAAGCGGGCGAGGTCGCCGAGGCCGGCGGCGGTCAGCGCCGCCACCAGCTCGCCGAGGCCGCGGGCCCGGTAGCGCTCCTTCCACCGGACCCAGGCCACGCAGCGGGCCGCGTCGTCGTCGGCCCAGCGGGTCGGCGGCTCGAGGTCGTGGTCCTCGCGCCACCAGGCCAGGGCGTCGGGGTGGTAGTCGAGATCGAACGCGCCCTGGCGGTAGTCGGCGCCGCCGTGGTGATCGAGCGCGAGCGCGACCACCGGCCCGACCGGCGCCTGGAGCGGCGCGACCACCCGGCCGACCTCGGCCAGCCAGCGCGCGACCTCGGCCTGGTAGCGGGCGCTGGCCAGCGACGGCAGCGGGTGGGCCCGCGGCGGCTGCGGTAGCCACACCGGTCCGCCGTGCGCGGCCCGGGCCTGGATGTCCGGATCCCGGACGATGCGCTCGGGCAGGCCGCCGAAGCTGAGCTGGGCCTCGACCCACGGGCCCGGCCGGAGCACGGCGTGGAGGCCGGCGGCGGCGACCGCGGTCAGGAACGCCGGCAGGTCGCGCGGCCCCGACCAGTCGAAGGCGCCGGCCGCGCGCTCGTGGATCGCCCACGGCACCGGGCTGTCGATCGCGGTGCAGCCGAGAGCGCGGACCGCGGCCAGCAGCCGTGGCCACGCCGCCGCCGGTGCCCGCCAGTAGTGCAGCGCGCCCGCCCGCAGCACCAGCCGGCGATCACCGCCGGTGGCTAGCCCGCGGTCGTCGAACCAGGTGCGGCGACGTTCTTCCACGTCCGGTCCTCGAGGACGAAGCGGCTGGGGCCGACCGCCAGCGGGTGATCGGCCGCCATCGGCACGGCCTCGCCGGTGCCGGCGGTCAGGTACTCGGGATCCCAGGGCAGGAGCAGGGCGAAGCCGGCCCCGATCGGCGCCAGGCGCGGCACGATCGGGTGGGGCGCGGCGGCCCGGGCCGCGGCCAGGGCCAGGACCTCGGCGATCGTCCGGGAACCGGACAGCTCGTGCAGGCTCCTGACCTGGGGCGGCGGCAACGCCAGCTCGCGGGCCCGATCGAGCCCGGCCCGCGGGCTGACCCAGACCTGGTCGACGGTCTCCTGATCGTCGAAGCGCGGCTCCTGGCCGACCGGCAACACCGCGACGAAGAAGCGGGTGTCGTAGCGGCGGGGCTCGGCGCTGGGCGTGATCCAGTGGGCGAAGTAGTGGAGCCGATCGCGATCGAGCGCGAGCCCGGCCTCGGCCAGCACCGCGGCCAGGGCCTCGCCGGCCAGGACCCGGGCCCGGAGCCGGGCGCGGACGTCGGCGGCGACCTCGGTGGTCGCGAGCAGGACCCCGGCCTCCTCGAACAGCTCGCGGGCCGCGGTCAGCCGCGGATCGTCCTCGCCGGGCTCGGCGATGCCGCCCGGGAACACGAACGCGCTGCTCATGAACGTCGCGCCCTTGCGCCGGCGCAGCAGGAAGATCTCGAGAGCGTCGTCGGGGGCCGCGGCGGCGGGCCGGATCAGGATGACGGTGGCAGCATCGCGCAGGGACGAGGTCACGCGCTCGCTGTATACCCGAGATCGATGAGTCGCGCCGCGCGAGCGAGCCTGGGCCAGCGATCGACCGTGACCCTGGGCGTGATCGCGCTGATCGCCGGGGTCGCTGGCTGCGGACGCCGGCGCGAGGTCGGGCCGCCGCCGGTGATCGCCGACGCCGCGGTCCGGGCCACCACCGTCGCCCCACCGCGGTCCACCAGTCCGCGACCGTTCGTGGTCGGCCGGGTGGTGGTGGCCGCCCGCAAGGACGGCCGGGTGGTGCCGCTCGCGCTCGACGCCGCGACCGGGACCTGGGCCGCGCTCGGTAGCGGCGCAGACCACCTGTTCCCGACCGAGGTCGCCGACGGTGCCGCGATCTTGGTCGTGGCCGCGCGTGGCGAGCGCGAGGGCGAGCACGGCGAGCAGCTGGCCTGGGTCCGCGGCGCCGTCGTGGAGCCGCTCGGCCCCCGCGCGGCCTCGATCCGCAACCCGACCCGGGCGCCGTCCGGCGCGCTCGTGTTCGAGAGCAGCGGCCACAGCTTCCGCGATCTCTACCGGCTCGACGGCCACGCCGCGGCTGCCGAACCGCGCCGGCTGACCGACGACCTTGCCGGCAACTTCGAGCCGGCGCTGGCGCCCGACGGCCGGACGGTGGTCTTCACTTCATCGCGCGACGGCGACGCCGAGCTGTACCGGATGCCGGCGGCCGGCGGCCGCGCGACCCGGCTGACCGCGTCGGCCAAGGACGACTGGGGCGCGCGCTGGTCGCCCGACGGCCGCCGCCTGGTGTTCCTGTCCGATCGCGAGGGCGCGCCGCGCGCGTTCGTGATGACCGCGGCCGGCACCGAGCTCCACCGGCTGACCGCCGAGACCGATCCCGACGTGGTCGAGGACGCACCGCGCTGGTCGCCCGACGGCACGACGATCGCGCTGGTCCGCGGGCAGGCCAGCGCGACCACGGTGATCGTGCATGCCGCCGACCGGCGCGGCGCCGCGCCTCGGACCCTGACCCCGGCCGGGGCCAGCGACACCGAGCTGGCCTGGAGCCCCGACGGTCGCTACCTCGTAGTCGCGCGCCACCAGCCGCCACCGACCGCCGCCACCGTCACCTTCGTCCGGTTCGCGGACGGCGCCGAGCTGGCGCGCGATCCGATCGAGCCGCTGGCCCTGCGCTGGTATAGACCTTACGAACCGCCCTGACAGCGAGCGCCGAGGCGGTTGAGCGCGCGGTTGATCGCGATCCGGACCATCGCCTCGGGCTCGATGCCGTCGCCGGCCCGGCTCTGCAGCGGCGCGCAGCCGGCCGGGCTGCCGAGGGCACCGAGGGCGCGGGCCGCCGCCGCCCGCAGGTCGCGGCTGTCGCCGGCCTCGAGTAGCTGGGCCGCGACCGTGACGTCGCTGGCGTCGCCGACCGCGCTCAGCGCGTCGAGCGCCGCCACCAAGTACAGCAGCTCGATGCCACTGCGGGCGTTGCGATAGCGCGCGACCGCCGTGCGCAGGCCGGCGACCGCGACCGGATCGCCGCTGAACTGCGCCAGCGAGCGGTAGGCACGCAGCCGGATGCCGGGATCGCCGGCGGCGGCGTCGTTGGCCAGGCCGACCAGGGCCGCGACGTCGCCGGCGAACAGCTCGTCGAGCTGGCTGCGCCCGGGCGCGAAGTCGATGCCCGACAGCGCCTCGAGCGCCGTCATCGACGGCGGCACCGGCAGCGGCGTGCCCCACAGCGGCGCCGCGATCAGGGTCATCGCCAGCGCGAACACCGGCAGCGGCAGGCGCCTCATCGGCCCCCCACCTTCGGCGAGGGGGCCGATGGCGATCGGCCGGTCGCGGCGAGGAACGCCGGCCCGGCCTGCACGGAGGACGTTCGCTCGCAGACTCGCTCCCTCATCGCAGCACCGGGCTGGCGCGCAGGATCTCGCGCTGGCCGAGGCTGAGGTCGGTGCCGCCGAACTCGCTCCAGTGCATCAGGTTGTCGAGCCCGTCGTCGCTGTCGTCGATCGGGTCGACGTGGGTGGCGATGTCGTCGGGCTCGCGGTTGCGGAACAGGCCCATGTGCCGGGCCAGGCCGTGGGCGGTCTGACGGGCGAGCTGGGTCCAGCTCCGGTAGCACAGGGTGTCGACGGCGATCGCCAGGCCCGAGGCGCCGGTGCCGGGCAGGGGCGCGCCCGGGGTGCCGCCGGTCAGGAGCTGCTGGCCGGCCGGCTCAAGCGAGCGGACGAAGAACACCGAGATGCCGTGGGCCTGGTCCGGCAGCGCGAACAGCTCGGGCGCCTGCGCGGTCTCGAGGATGTCGAACTCGGGCCGGCGGCCGAGCCCGGGCATCGCGTCGAGGTCGTCGTAGGTGACCTCGCCGAGCGCGATGTTGGCGGCCGCGAAGATCTGCTCGAGCTCGCCGAGGTAGTCCTGCTGGAAGCCGGGCAAGGCCCGGGCGGTGGCCGCCGACAACGTGGCGCCGATCGCCGCCGCGCACGGGTGGTCGGTCAGGTCGCGGAAGTAGAAGTGGACGTCGAGGCGCGCCGCCGAGCCGAGCTTCTCGACCACCCGCAGCCGCGCCCGGCTGGTCGACGGCTGCAGCGGCGTGTCGCGGTAGGTGCGCACGGTCACGGCGTAGATCCCGGCGATCAGCGGGGCCGCGGTCGAGCTCGGCACCTGCAGCACCGAGATCCCGGGCCGCGGCGCGTGGCGCACCTGGTTGACGTAATAGGCCTCCTCGAGGTCGGGCAGCCGGTAGACGATCTGGTTGCGTGGGTTGCGGAGCATGCCCGCGCCGATGGTCAGGGTCGGGCTCGGTGCCTCGAACACCAGCACCATCGAGCGGGCGGTGCTCGGCACCGGGATCAGGATCTCGGGCACGATGTCGGGCGCGGCCGGGTCGGGCGCCGGCACCGGCACCTCGAACGCGATGGTGGCGTTGCCGGGCAGGCAGGCGTTGACCACGCTGGCGCTGCGGGCCGGCAGCGGCACCGCGGCGCAGGTCCAGCCCCGACGGCAGTCGTCGCCGGCCCGGCACAGCGCGACGCAGCGGCCGAGCGCGCAGCCGCCGGTCCGACACTCGTCGTCGGCAGCGCAGGTCTCGCCCTCGAGCGCGCCCGCGACCTCGGGCTCGCAGGTGCCGGGCGCGATCCCCAGCACGCTCGCCAGCCGGCAGGTCTGGCCGGCGCCGCACTGCAGCTCGGAGAAGCACGGATCGCCGACGTCGCTGACCACCGCCTGGCACTCGCCGTCGCTGCACACCGCGCCGTCGCCGCAGTCGACGTGGCCGCGGCAGCGCGGTACGCAGATCTGCGCGAGGCACTGCAGCCCGGTGCCGCACTCGCTGGAGGTGTCACACGACTCGCCGAGGTCGCGGCCCGCGCCGGCGCAGCCCGCCGCCGGGCCCAGGCTGGCCAGCGCCAGGCCGGCCAGCACCACCACGGTCCGCGCGGCGGCCCCTGATGCGACCCGCGACCCGGCCGCCGGTGCGATCGACGTCACGACCGCGCCCGGGTGAACGTCGACGGCAAGTGGAGAAGGAGTCGCGGTCGCCACGGTTTGTTCCGACGGAGCGTGTCCGGAGAGGGCGCGACCACTATATAGTGCGCCGGTCTGCTGGAGGAGAACATGCCAAATCGCGCCACGTCGCCGCTTGGGCCCCTGGGCCGTACCCTGACCGCCAGCGCGGTCCTTCTCGTCCTCGGCCTCGGGGCCCGGGGCGCCGCCGCGCAGGCGGCGCTCGACGAGGAAGGCGGCGAGCCGCCGCCACCGCCGGAGGCGCCGCTGATGGTGCCCGACAAGCCGCACTTCGGCGTCGGCATCCGGATCCGCAACGTGCGCATCCCGGCGTCGATGCTGAAGTGGTTCATCGAGGAGGTCCCGGGCGGGGTCTCGAACGTCGGCATCGGCCTCGAGCTGTCGCGCCGCAAGGGCTCGTTCGAGTTCCAGTTCGGGCTCGAGTACGAGCACCTGACCACCCCGGACGGCCTGTACCTCGAGAAGGGCAAGTCGGTGCAGGGTGGCAACGTCGATCGCGTGGTCGACAACGGCTTCCGGTGGATCACCGCCGAGGTGTCGTTCATGAACCACACGCCGATCATCCCGCAGCTCGAGGTGCGCTACGGCGGCGGCGCCGGCATCGGCATCTTCCAGGGCTCGGTCAACCGCACCGACGAGCTGTGCGCGGGCAGCAGCCTCGACTCGTGCGTCGACGCGCCGGCGCCCAACGACAACACGCCGTACGACACCCCCCCGGTGATGCTGGTGGTCAACGCGATCATCGGCCTGCAGATCAAGCCGACCGACGCCTTGTTCATCAACGTCGAGGGTGGGCTGCGGACGGTGCCGTTCTTCGGCACCACCGTCGGTTATTACTTCTGATCAGCGCCTGCGGCGGATCTCGCCGACCCGCAGCGTGACCTTCTCGCCGTCGAAGTACTCGGCCAGCGGGATGGAGTACTTCCGGCTGGTGCCGGTCAGGTCCTTCCAGGCCTGGGCGGTGAGTTCCTTGTGGGCGTCGAGGTAGGCGAGCAGCCGGACCTTGAGCCCGGCGACCGCGTCGGCGTCGACGAACAGGTCGGGCTTGACCTTCACCAGCCGGCGGGCGGCGACCAGCTTGTCGAGCGCGGCCCGGACCGCGGGCTCGGACTTGCCGAGCGTGGTCGGGACCTCCTTGGGCCGCGGCGGCTCGAGCGCCCACGCCGCGAACCGCGCGGTCAGCTCGGCCTCGAGCGGCGACAGGGCCGGGGTCGGCGCGGTGGTCGGGCGGCGCACCGCCTCGCCGGCGATCGTCACCAGGCCGCGGGCCCGCAGCCCGTCGAGCACGGCGTCGAAGCCCCTGGCCGGTAGCGCCACCGGCAGGCGCTGGCGCAGCTCCTCGCGCGGGAGCTCGGGGCGGGGCGGGGTGGCCGCCGCGCCGTCGTCGAGCAGCCGCACCAGCGCGCGCTCGAGGGTCGCCACCGCGGTCGCGTGCAGGTAGACCGCTGCCGGCCCGCTGCCCGCGATCAGCACCTCGCCGGCGGCCAAGGGCGCGGCCAGCGCGGCGACCACACCCTCGGCCGGCAGCCCGAGCCGGCGCCCGACCTCGGCGGCGGTCGGTGCGGCGGCGGCGGCGGCCCGGAGCTCGAGCACGACCCGCTCGGCCTCACGCGCGGCGGCGAAGCGCGCGACCACCTCCGCGTGATCATCGCCCCGGCTCTTCGCCGCGTGGGCCCGCACCACCTGACCGCCCGCGATGGTCGTGCCGTGGTTGGCCTGCGGCTGGAACCCGCGAACGATGAAGCGATCGTCGGGCAGCGCGGCCAGCGGGGTCGCGCGATCGAGGCGGAGCTGGGCCAGGCCGTCGGCGCCCGGCGCCAGCGCCGTCGCGCCGACCAGCACCAGCGTGGCCGCGACCTGGGTCGTGCCGTGGTGGACCAAGACCTTGCTGCGGGCCGGCAGCGGCCGGGGCGCGGCGGCGATGTGGTGCAGCGAGACGTCGAGCAGGTGGGCGGGCGCGAGCGCGCCGGGATGACCGAGGACGTCGCCGCGGGTCAGGTCGGAGGCGGCGAGCGGCACCACGTTGATCGCGGCCCGCTGGCCGGCGCGGGCGAGGTCGACCGCGACCCCGTGGACTTGCAGCCCTCGGACCCGGGCGGTCAACCCGCGCGGGTGCACGACCAGCTCGTCGCCGACCGCGACCGCACCGCTCGCGATCGTGCCGGTGACCACGGTGCCGAAGCCCTTGAGCGAGAACACGCGATCGATCGGCAGCCGGAACACGCCCGCGGTCGACCGCGGCGGCAGCGCCGCCAGCTCCGCGCCCAGCACCCGGCGCAGCTCGTCGAGCCCGATCCCGGTCCGGGCCGACACCGCGATCCGCGGCCAGGCCAGGTCGCCGAGGAAGCCGGTCAACTCGTCGTCGAGCATCGCCAGCCAGTCGGGATCGACCAGGTCGCGCTTGCTGATCACGACCACGCCGCACCGGACCCCGAGCAGCCGACAGACGTCGAGGTGCTCGCGGGTCTGGGGCATCACACCCTCGTCGGCGGCGATCACCAGCATCACCAGATCGAGCCCGGTCGCGCCCGCCACCATCGATCGGATGAAGCGCTCGTGGCCGGGCACGTCGATCACCGCGATCCGCCGGTGCGCATCGCCGACCGGGAGATCCAGGTGGGCGAAGCCGAGCTCGGTGGTGATGCCGCGCGCCTTCTCGACCGCCAGCCGGTCGGTGTCGATGCCGGTCAGCGCGTGGACCAGCGCGGTCTTGCCATGATCGATGTGACCGGCGGTGCCGATCACCAGCGGCCAGGCCTCGGCCGTCGTCGCGCCCGCGGTGCCGCTCACGACAGCGGCAGATCGCGCAGCTCGCGCTTCAAGATCTTGCCGGTCGGGTTGCGCGGCAGCTCGGCCAGGAACACGACCTGGCGTGGCCGCTTGTAGTCGGCGAGGTGGGACCGGCAGTAGTCGGACACCTCCGCCGCGGTCAGCGCGTGGCCGGGCCGCAGCACCACGAACGCGCGCAGGGTCTCGCCCCACTCGGGATCGGGCACGCCGACCACCGCGACGTCGGCGATCGCCGGGTGGGTGTGGAGGTGGTCCTCGATCTCGCGTGGGTAGATGTTGACCCCGCCGGAGATGACCATGTCGTGCTTGCGCGACTCCATGTAGTAGAAGCCGTCGGCGTCGACCCGGGCCAGGTCGCCGACCGAGAAGTAGCCGTCGCGGAACGACTTCGAGGTCGCATCCTGGTTCTTGTGGTAGCCGGCCATCAGCATCGAGTTCTGGACGTACAGCTCGCCGATCTGACCGACCGGGAGATCCTGGCCAGCGTCGTCGAGCAGCCGGATCTGGTTGCCGCGCAGCGCCCGGCCGACGGTGCCGGGCCGGGTCAGGTGATCGCGCGGGCCGGCCAGGGTCACGGTGCCGGTCTCGGTCGAGCCGTAGAAGTTCCACACCAGCGGCCCGAACCGATCCTGGAACTGGCGCGCGGTCTCGGTCGGCAGCGGCGCCGCGCCGCTCATCACCCAGCGCAACGTCGACGTGTCGTGGCGGCGGCGGACGTCATCGGGCAGCCCGGCCAGCCGGTGCAGCATGGTCGGCACCATCATCGTCGACGTGATCCGCTCGCGGGCGATGACCTCGAGCACCGCCTCGGCCTCGAAGTGCTGCAGGAGCACGCAGGTCGCGCCGAGCGACATCATCATCGCGACGAAGGCCGGCGCCGCGCTGTGGTAGAGCGGGCACGCGACCAGGTGGCGATCGTCGTGGTGCATGCCGACCTGCACCATCAGGTCGGCGACCGCGTCGAGCCCGGTCTGCTTCCAGTTGCGGGCCGCGCCCTTGGGCTTGCCGGTGGTGCCCGAGGTGTAGACGATGACGCCGCCGCCGCTGGCGCCGACGGCCCGGGGCGGCCGGTCGCCGTCCTCGCGCGCGATCGCGTCCTCCCAGCGATCGCCGGGCCCCGCGCCGTCGGTCGCGCCGACCACGATCACCCGCGGCTGCTGCTTCGCGATCGCCATCGCCTCGGTGAACGCCGGCAGGTGCGCGGCGCCGACCACGGCTGCCTGCGGCTCGGCGTTGCCGAGGATGAACGCGATCTCGGCCGGCTTGGAGCGGTAGCCGATCTGGACCGCGGTGCCGCCGATCCGGGCCAGCGCCTGCTGTGCGATCAGGTACTCGGCGCCGTTGCCGAGCATGCACGCGACCCGGCCGCCGGCGCCGCCGCGCGCGGCCAAGGCGTGGCCGAGCTTGTTGACCTCCTGCTCGAACGCCCGCCAGGTGAAGCGGCGCTCGCCGTCGATCACGCACTCCTTGTCGGGGTTCATCTGGGCGTGCCACATGATCGCGACGTGGGGGCCGAGCTTGGTCTGGCGGGCGGCGAGCGCGAACGGCAGCACGCCCTGGGGCCGGAACGCGCCGGCCACGCCGGTCTTGCGGACGACGTCGAGCGCGAAGCGAGCGTCACGGGCGCGAGCGCGGAGGCGATCGATCACGCGGCCGACGATACCACCCCGTGTCGATCCGCTGATGCAGGTCAGCAGTGACCCTTGACGCCGAGGTACGCCTGCCGCGTGGTCTGGACCTTGACCTCGTCGCCGGGGGCGCGGTCGAGGTAGGCCTTGTACGCGCGGCAGGCGGCGCCGAGGTTGCCGAGGCTGTCCTGGAGCTCGCCGAGCTGCCGGTAGGCGTCGTCGAGCCACGGCACCTTCGGCTTGCCCGGGCCCTCGTCGCGGAGGGCGAGCTCGGTCGCGCGGGTCAAGGCGGCGGCGGCCGGCCGCGGCTGGTTGGTCTGGGTGTAGAGCTGGCCGAGCGTGTTGAGGGTGTCGGCCTCGGCCGCGCCCTTGGCCGAGCTCTCGAGCCAGCGGATCGCCTGCGGCCGGTCCTCGAGCATCGCGTACGACTTGCCGATGTCGCCGGCCAGCGCCGCGCTGGGCGCGAGGTCGTTGGCGGCCTTGAGCGCCTTGATCGCGTCCTGGTACTCGGTCCGCTCGAAGTGCAGGCGGCCGGCGGCGGCCAGCGGGTTGAGCATGGTCGGCGCCTTGACCGAGGCCTGCTCGTACGCGCGCAGGGCCTCGTCGCGGGCGGCGGTGTCGTGCTTCTCGAGGAAGATCTGCTCGCACGCCCGGCCCAGCCCGTCGAGGAACTGGGGATCAGCGTCGCGATCGACCGCGCGCTGGAAGGCCTGGCGGGCCTCGAGCAGCTTGGTCGCGGTCAGGTAGCCCTCGCCACGCAGGAAGTGGCCGGTGGCGTTGCTGGCGTCGACCTTGAGGATCCGATCGCCCTGCTGGCCGGCCCGCTCGCCGTGGCCGGTGCGGGCGAAGAAGCGGCCCGAGCGCATGCGGACATCGATCGAGATCTTGGCGACCTTGTCGGCGAACTCGGCGACCGCCGTGGCGTCGGCGGGATCGGGATCGGCCGGATCGTCGACCAGCAGCCGGTCGTAGACCTTGCCGGCATCCACGTCGCGGCCGGCGGTCTCGTAGGCCCGGGCCAGCGCGACCCCGAGATCGACGCGGGCCGGCGCCAGCTCGAACGCCTCCTGCATCGCGGCCAGGGCCTCGACCTGCTTGCCCCCGCGGCGCAGGGTCTCGGCCAGCTCGAACCGGGCCTCGACGTCGGTGGGCCGGGCCGCGATCGCGGTCCGCAGCCAGCGCTCGGCGTCGACCAGGCCGCCGGCGTCGAGGTAGGCGACGCCGAGGGTGACCGCCAGCGCCGGATCGGTCGCGGCCTTGCCGGCCAGCTCGGTCAGGGCGTCGCCGGCTTGCTTGCGCAGCGCGGCGGCGACGTCGGGCGTGCCGGCCTGGTCGGCGGCGGCGGCCTGCTTGCTCAGCAACGTCGCGATCGCGATCGTCGGTCCGACGTCGCCGGCGCCGAGGATGTCCCGGGCCTTGCCGTACGCGGCCAGGGCGCCGGCCTCGTTGCCGCTGGCGGCCAGGCGCTGGCCGTCGAGCAGCTCGAGCTCACCGCGCGGCGCCGCGCCGCTGATCGGCGGGGTCCGGCCGCGCAACGCCGCGATCCGGGTCGTCGCGGCGTCGAGATGCTGGTTGCGGAGATCCAGCTCGATCTTGACCAGGTTGGCGTCGACGTCGTCGGGCGCCAGGGTCAGCGCGCGCTCGACGCCGGTGGCGGCGGTGGCGAGCTGGTTGTCGCGCAGCTCGAGCGCGGCGGCCGCCACCAGGGTGCCGACGTCGCTCGCCGTCAGCTCGAGCGCCTCGCGGTAGCGCTCGCGCGCGGCGTCGAGGCGACCGGCGGTGCGGGCGTCGTTGCCGGCCAGCTTCCAGGCCAGGCTGCGCACCCGCGGATCGGCGGTCTCGATGTTCGGTCGCTTCAGGATCGCGAGCAGCTCGTTCTCGCGCCCGAGGAAGTCGGCGGCCGGCATCGCGGCTGCGGCCCCGACCTGGGCACCGACGTGCTCGGCGTCGAGCGCGATCACCGCCAGGAACTGGGCGCGCGCGCCGTCGAGATCGCCCTTGCCGAGCAGGGCCTGGCCCCGGCCGTAGGTCGCGGCCAGCTTGCGTCCGGGGGTCGCGGTCGCGGCCCGCTCGAACGTGGTCGCGGCCTCGTCCCAGTGCTCGGCCGCGAGCTGGGCCCACGCCAGGTACAGGATGGCCTCGGGATCGCTGGCCACCATCGGGGTCAGGCGCTCGATCGCCGCCTTCGGATCGCCCTCGATCAGCGCGTCGAGCGCGACGGCCTTGGCCATCGTCGGGCCCTTGGCCGAGGCCAGGCGGGCCTGGTCGAGCAGGCTGCGGCCGGCCTTGACCCGCGCGTCCTTGCCGGTGCCCTGATCGTAGTAGCCGGCGAGCTGGGCCAGGGCGGCGGTGGCGAGCGCCTCGGCGTTGCGGGGCGAGCCGGTCAGCACGTCCTTGGCGGCGCCGAGCGCGCGGCTCCAGTGGCCGTGGTCGCCGGCGAGCAGCGCCTTGTGGGCAACGGTCAGGCTGCGCTCGGTGGCGGCGACCCGGGCCTTGCGGGTGTGCCAGCGATCGTAGAGCACGTAGCCGCCGGCGCTGGCCAGGGTCACGCCGAGCGCGGCGATCAGCGCCACCCGCTTGAGGCGCTTGCGCGGCGGGTGCTCGACCTCCTCGGGCCGGGGCGCCACCGGCGGTGGGGTCGGCTCGCGCCGCGCCGGGCCGGCGAGGTCGAGGTCGTTGCTGGCGCCGCCGGGCCCGCTCGGGCGGCTGGGGCCGACGCCGTCGCCGGCCTTGAACGCGACCACGCCGGTGCGGGTCGCCGGGATCGACGGGCCACCGTCGAGCGACGGCAGGTCGAGGCCGCTGAGCTGATCGTCGCCGAGATCGAGCGGCGGGGCGCTGTCGCCGCCGGCGGTGCGGGTGATGGTGCGCGGCGGCGGGCCGTCGTCGCCGCGGGTGACGGTGCGCGGTGCCGGGCCGCTG
>JAYVSF010000345.1:0-7011 GCA_043775605.1 Myxococcales bacterium | reverse complement strand
CCCGCCGGCGCCGACGGCGCGGCCGGGGCCGCGGGCATGGACGGCGCGGCCGGTCCCCAGGGCATGGTCGGCGCCGACGGCGCGATCGGCCCCGCCGGTCCCGCCGGCCCGCAGGGTGCCGTTGGCGCGGATGGCGCGGTCGGCGCGCAGGGTCCCGCGGGCCTGCGCGGGCTGGCCGGCGTCGATGGTGTCGACGGCGCGGCCGGTCCGATGGGCCTCCAGGGCCTCCAGGGCCTGCGCGGCTTCGACGGCGCAGATGGTGCCGCGGGCGCGGCCGGTCCGATGGGCGCCCAGGGCCTCCAGGGCCTCCAGGGCTTCCCCGGAGCGGTCGGTCCCGCGGGTGCGGTCGGTCCTCGCGGCTTCGACGGGATCGACGGTCAGGACGGCGCCCCGGGAGCGCAGGGCGTCGCCGGCGCGGTCGGCGCGGTCGGCGCGGCTGGTCCCGCAGGCGCCGACGGTATCGACGGTGCGGTCGGCGCGGTCGGTCCCGCGGGTGCCGCCGGTCCCCAGGGTCCGATCGGTCTCCAGGGCCTCGCCGGCCTCGGCGGCGCGATCGGACCGCAGGGTCCGGCCGGTGCCACGGGTCCGAGCGGCCTGCTGGCCGCCGCGTACGCCGGCCAGTCGCTGGCGGTCTCCTCGACCGGTGCGTGGTCGGATGTGCCGGGCGCGGCCTTCGTGTTCGGGCTCGCCGCAGACTCCACCGTCGACCTGCAGGCCGATGGCACGCTGATCGCGAGCTTCAACCTCAACATGGGCGCTCGCTGTGGCTTCCGCTTCCTGGTCGACGGCGGACCGCTGTCGTCCTCGATCTTCGGCGACCGCGCGGTCGGCTGCGACCAGATCGACCCGTCGCTGACCGAGCGCTGGTGCCCGTGGAGCATGCGGTCGGTCACCTTCCTGCCGGCCGGCATGCACTCGGTCCAGATCCAGGTCACCGGTGACGCCACCTCCGACGCGCTGTGCGTGGCGTCGGTGGACGAGGCGTTCAAGACCAAGCTCTGGATCCTGGCCCACTAGCCGGGGACCCGAGCTGCGATGATCGCGCTGCCACTCATCGCGAACCGGTGGGTGGCGGTGCCGCGTCCGGAGCCAGCCCCCGGACGAGTTACGTCGTGCGGGCGACCGGCTTCTTGGCGGGCTTCGCGGCGGCAGGCGCGGCCCCGGCCGCGACGGCGGCGGCAGGCGCGGCCCCGGCGACCGGCGCGGCGGCCTTGGGCTTGCGACGCGCACGCGGCGCGGGCGGCGGCTTGTTGGCCTCCTCCTCGGCCTCCTTGCGCGCGACGTCGAGGCGGCGCAGCGCGCGCAGCCGCAGGGTCTTGTCGAGCCGCGGCTTGTACTCGATCGGCGGCAGATCGGGCAGCAGCCCGGCCCGCGCCGCCTCGTCCTCGCGCAGCAGCAGCGCCCGCAGCTTGTCGGGCGAGGACATCGCCCGCAGCTTGGCGATCGTCGTCGGGTTGCGCAGGGCCCGCGCCAGCCGGCCGAGGATCGGCAGGTGCAACTTGTCGTACTTGAGGCCCATCAGAAAGAACAGGAACGTCGGCCGACCGTCGGGCGCGCCGAACGCGATGCCCTCGTACGAGCGGCCGCACACCAGGAACGGCCGGCCGATCTTGCCCTTGTCCTTGGCCCGGGTGTGGAGGAACGCGACCCCGCCCTCCATCGCCGTCGACGACAGCGACTCGCGCTCGACCACCGCGCCGACGAACCACGGCTTGTCGGTCAGCCACTGGTTGGCGTACGCGCGCGCCGCCAGCTCCTCGATCACCGCGACCGGGGTCTTGGCCTTGAGGTCGGTGATGATCGCCGAGTCCGGCAGCAGATCATCGAGCGGGATCTTCATGCCGTCGGGGATGTCGGCGAAGCCCTCGTCCTCGCCGATCAGCTCGCGCTCGAGCCAGTGATCGACGTCCTTGCGCTTGAACCGCCACTGCCGATCGATCGTCACCGACGGCAACTTGCCGGTCGCGACCAGCTTGTAGACCGTCTTCTCGTCGAGATGGAGGTACACCGCCAGCTCGGGCAAGGTCAGCAGCGGTTCGTCGGACTTGTCGGCCGTCGTCTTCTTGCCCATCGCGGTGCCCCAATCTAGCCCGCATCATGCATCAACACCATCCGCGGTGAACCCAACCCGTCGGGCCGCGAGCCAGGGAGTGCGCGCAGGGGGGGCGGAACCCGCCGCGATCGCTGCCGACGTTCTATGATGAGGCGTGACCGAGCCTCGATGGTCGTTACGCCGCGCCCGCTTGCTGGTCGGGTCCAAGCTGGCGTTGATCGTCGGCCTGCTGGTGTTCGTGGCCCTGACCTGGCTGATCGAGCTCCTGCTCGGGCTCGATCACCCGGTGTACCTGTCGCCGCCCGTCGCGGTGCTGCTCGCCGGCATCCCGGCCAGCCTGTGGCTCGCGTTCTTCCACCTCCAAGATCGGCACGAGCCCGAGCCCACCCACTTCGTCGTCGGCGTGTTCTTCCTCGGCATGCTGGTGGCCGCGCCGCTCGCCGACTTCCTGGTCGGCCAGCTCGCGCCGACCGAGCCGCTGGCCCGGGCCAGCCTGTCGCCGTTCGCCCTCGACCGGGTCGTGCGCGCGGTGCTGGTGGTCGGCCTCGCGCAGGAGCTCTGCAAGTACGCCGCGGTCCGCTACACGATCTACACCTCGCCCGAGTTCGACGAGCCGATGGACGGCGTGGTCTACATGATGTCGGTCGGCACCGGCTTCGCGGTGTGGGCCAACTACCACCGGCTGCAAGGCCTGGGCGGCTCGGTGTACCTGTCGATCGGCGCGGCCCAGGCCGTGGTCATCACGCTCGCCCACGCGTCGTTCGCCGGCGCGCTCGGCTACGTGCTCGGCCGCGCCCGCTTCACCCGTCGGCGGCCGCTGTCGCGCGCCGCGCTGCTGTTCATCGGCCTGCTCGGCGCCGCGCTGCTCAACGGCCAGTTCAGCTTGGTCGAGACCTGGTTCACCAGCAGCGGGCTGGCGAGCCACCCGTGGCGCGGCGTCGCCTACGCGGCGCTGATGGCGACGGCGGTGTTCGCCGGCCTCTTGCTGCTGATCCGCCGGCTGCTCGCCGAGTCGCCGTTCCGGCCGGGCGCGCCCCCGGTCGTACGTGAGGCGCCATGAGCGTCGACGAGAAGTCGGATTCGGGCTCGGGTTCGGATTCGGATTCGGGCTCGGGTTCGGATTCGGATTCGGGCTCGGGTTCGGATTCGGATTCGGGCGCGGGTTCGGATTCGGTCCCGGTGGCCGAGCCGTCGCCCTCGGCGTCGTCATCGATGACGGCCCTCGACGAGGAGGGCGAGTCCCTGGCCGGGAGGGCGTGGCACGCCGCGGCCGCGCTCGGCGAGATGGGCGTCGACGTCACCCGCGAGCTGGCCCACGCGATCGGGCCGTCGTCGCCCTACCACCGCCACGACTTCCTCGTCATCGCGTTCGCGGTCGCCGTCGTGATCGCCGGCGGCCGGTTCCATCGCAGCCTGGTCCAGCCCTCGATCGAGATCTTCCAGACCCGCGGCCTCACCTTCGAGCGGCCTGCGATCTGGCTGCCGCCCGAGGAAGTCCCGCCGATCCCGCCGCGCCTGGTCCCGACCGATCCCGCCCCACCGCGCGCGCCCGGCGCCGCCCTGCCCTACCACGTCGTCTACACCTCCACCCTCGATCCCAACGTCCGCATGGAGGTGCGGATCGAGGCCCGGCCGACCGCCTGGAACAACGTCCTCGCCGTCCTCGATCTCGACCGCCGCACCCGCTGGGGCGAGGACTACGCCGCCGACCCCGGCGTGGTCCGCACTCTCGGCGGCCACGACTGGCTCGAGACCCGGTTCCGCCACGGCTTCAGCCCGGTGCCCGGCGACGAGCCGCGGATCGGCCACGCCATCGAGCTCGCCACCGTCGATCCCGAGCGGCTGTACGTGGTCACGCTGTACGGCGGGCCGCGCCGGGTCGCCCGCCTCGAGGACGTCATCGCCCCGACGCTGCGGGTCGCGTCGCGCACCGGCATGCCGCTGGTGCCGCACTCGAGCCGCCTGCAGCCGCGCTACCCCGACGCCGTCGCCCGGGCCTTCGAATCGTCGGTGATGGTGCTGGTCGCCGACGTGATCGACGGCGAGCTGCGCGCGGTCGGCGGCGGCTCGGGCGTGATCGTCAGCCGCGACGGCTCGATCCTGACCAGCGCCCACGTGCTGACCCGCAGCGACGGCCGCACCCACGACGTGTTCGTCATCGGCCGCCCCGACCGGCCCGGCCAGCCGCCGGTGCTGATCTGCGCCGGACGCCCCGATCGCTCCAAGCTCCAGCCCGAGGTCGACCTCGCGCTGATCAAGTGCGACACCGACCTCGACGGGCGGCCCCGGCTGGCCACCGGCGCCGCCCGGCCGTGGATCCCGGCGCCGATCAGCCGCGCCGGCGACCCGCCACCGGGCCAGCGGCTGTGGGTGCTCGGCTTCCCCGACGTCGGCGGCGGCTCGATCACGGTCATGACCGGCGCGGTCACCGGCTACACCGGCCTCGGCGGCACCCTCGGCAAGGACCTGATCAAGACCGACGCCGCGATCAGTTTCGGCAACTCCGGCGGCCCGGTGCTCGACGACACCGGCGCGCTGATCGGCATCGCGTCGATGTCGCGGGTCACCACCACCGTCGACGGCAGCACGGTCGACACCAGCAAGACGGGCCTGGTCCGCCCGGTGACCGCGGCCGGCGCGCTGATCTCGATCGCCCACACCGGCTGGGCCCCGCGCACCGGCTACACCTCGGTCGATCTCGCGCCGACGTCGATCGAGCCCGAGGCCGAGGGCGTCACGATCTCGACCCGGGTAGTCGATCAGGCCAACGATCAACCGGTGGCCGGGGCGCTGGTCATGGTGCTGCGAGCCGGGATCGACGGCCACGCGGTCGACGTCAATCGGCTCGACGACGTGGTCATCGCCTGGGGTCGCGCCGACGCCGACGGCGGCGTCTACCTGCGCCAGCCGGTGCCCGCCCCGGGCCGCTACACCGTGCTGGTCAACGCCGACGGCTACACCCCGCTGGTCGCCGACGACGCCCTGGTCCTGGACGCCGACGCGCCGTCCAGCGTGGTTCCGTGGGGTACGCTACGGTTAGCGGCTCAGTGAGTTCACATATACTGTAACGATGCGCAGCGCGTCAAACTTGTGTGATTCATTGTAGTTGCACTAGCGCCGCAAGGTTGTCGGTAAGGTTTGCTACAGATATCGACCTGGCCGTGCTGTGATAGTGGAAAATTCCTCTTGCCGATTGATGGGTCGCGACGCAAAGTCTTTTTGGCCGCACGCTTCGGCGTTCGCTGGCGACCGCAGCAGGCCTCATCCCCCCCGCAGGCCGCTGCGGTTTTTTTTTGGGCCGTCTCTTGCCGGATGGAGACGCGGTCCCCCCGGCAGGCACTCCCGCTGGGCCGCCCGGCAGGCAACCCGCCAGCCGGTGCATGGCCTGGGGTTCCTTGCCCACGGATCCCGGCTCATGTTACCCACTCTCGAACGAATGCCCGCGCTCGATCGCGCTCTCATCGACGCCGACGCCGATCGGGTCGTCCGACGGCTCGCACGGAGCGGCTACAAGGCGTACCTGGTCGGCGGCTGCGTCCGCGACCTCCTCGTCAGCCGCACGCCCAAGGACTTCGACGTCGCCACCAGCGCGACGCCCAACGAGGTCCGGGCGGTGTTCCGCAACTGCCGCATCATCGGCCGCCGCTTCCGCCTGGCCCACGTCTTCTTCGGTCAGAAGATCATCGAGACGTCGACGTTCCGCGCCAACCCGCGCGAGGACGAGGACGGCGACGGCGATGTCCTGATCCGCCGCGACAACGTCTTCGGCAACGAGACCGAGGACGCCCGCCGCCGTGACTTCACGATCAACGGCCTGTTCTACGACGTCGAGGCCGAGGAGGTCATCGACCACGTCGACGGCCTGGCCGACCTCAACGCCCGGATGGTCCGCACCATCGGCGAACCCGACATCCGGTTCCGCGAGGACCCGGTGCGGATCCTCCGCGCGATCAAGTTCGCCGCCCGCCTCGACTTCACGATCGAGCCGGCGACCTACGCCGCGCTGTTGCGCCAGCGGCTCGAGATCCAGAAGTGCGCCGCGCCCCGGGTGGTCGAGGAGGTCTACAGGCTGCTGCGTGGTGGCGCCGCCCGGCGCTCGATCGAGCTGCTGGTCGAGACCGGCGTCCTCGACGTGCTGTCACCGTTCCTGGCCTCGCTGTACGCGGCGCCGACCGGCACCGACGACGACGACGAGCCCGATCAGCTCGCCGACCTCGACGACGACGAGCGGGCCTGGCACCGGGTGTGGAGCGAGGAGCGGCCGCGCACCGAGCGCCGGCAGCCGCCGCGGCTGGCGTTCCTGGCCGAGGGCGACGAGCTGGCCCGCCGGCGCGCGTTCGCGTGGGCCACCCTCGACCAGCTCGACCTCGCGATCAAGGCTGGCGACGAGATCTCCAACGCGGTGATGCTGTCGGCGCTGCTGGCCCCGTTCGCGTTCGACACCATCGTCGCGCCGACCACCCGGCCCGGCGACGCCAACCAGGTCATCCTCGACCTCGGCCAGCCGGTGGTCGATCAGCTCCGGGTCGCGCGCCGCGACGCCGAGCGGATCCGCTACGCGCTGTTCGGCCTGCGTCGGGTGGCCGCGGCCCGGGCCCGCAACCTGCCGGTCGACGGCGCCGGCGGCCGCGAGTCGCTCGAGGACGCGCTCCAGCTGGCCACGCTCCTGACCGCGGCACAGGGCGGCGCGGCGGCGATCGTCGAAGGCGGCGGCGGCGGCGGCGGCGGCGGCGGCGGTGGCGACGACGAGCCCACCGAGGGCGAGGGCGACGACGAGCCGCGCAAGCGGCGGCGGCGGCGGCGGGGCGGGAAGCGCCGCCAGGGTGACGACCCGGTCGCGGCTGGCGCACCTGCGACCTGAGCGGGTTGGCAGCAACAAGGTTTCGGAAATGTCATCCCACGCGCGACGACCAACCCTCGGCTCTGATTCCGTACAGATCGGGCCGGCACGCTGGTGC
>JAYVSF010000344.1:0-8846 GCA_043775605.1 Myxococcales bacterium | reverse complement strand
CACAGCCCGCCGCGCGGCGCCTGCAGCCGGGCCGCGAACCAGCGGGCGTGATCGTCGGCGGCGATCGGCCGCGGATCGCGCGACCGGGCCCGGACCTCGGCGGCGCCGTTCCAGGCCAGCACCCGGCTGGCGTCGAGCGCGGTGGCAAGGCGCAGGGTGACCGGGCCGGCCACCGCCGCCGGCCGACGGATCAGCGCGCCGGCGATCACTCGACCAGCTCCCAGGCCAGGGGCGTGCCGCGGGCGATCGCGACCCGGGCGGCCCGGCCGAGGACCTCGGGCAGGTGACCGGGCGCCAGGCCGAAACCGGGGCGGATGGCGCGGACGTTGGAACGGGTCAGGGGCTCGCCGGGCGCGATATCGTCGACGACGTACAGCGAGCGGCGGAAGGCTCGGCTGCCGGTCTCGCTGGCCGGTCGACGGGCACTGCCGTCGCCGAGCGCGGCCCAGGCCATCCGGCAGCCGCGCACGACCTCGGCCATCTCGGCCGGCTCGAGCGAGAAGCCGGCGTCGGGGCCGCCGTCAGCCCGGGCCAGGGTCAGGTGCTTCTCGATCGCGCAGGCGCCGCGCGCGACCGCGGCGATCGCGACCGTCGAACCGGGGGTGTGATCGCTGAGGCCGACCACGCCGTGGACGGCGGCCAGGTGATCGAGCCGGCGCAGGTTGGAGTCCTCGGGCGGCGTCGGGTAGCCCGACACGCAGTGGAGGACGATGACCCCGCCGTCGCCGTGGCGGCGGGCCGTGGCCACCGCCGCGTCGACCTCGCCGTCGCTGGCCATGCCGGTCGACAGGATCACCGGCTTGCCGGTGGCGGCGGCGGCCGCGATCAGCTCGAGGTCGCCGAGTTCGAACGACGCGATCTTGTAGGCCGGCGCGCCGAGCTGCTCGAGCCGGGCGACCGCGTCGACGTCGAACGGCGTCGAGAACACGGTCAGGCCGCGCGCGCGACCGCGGGCGAACAGCGCCTCGTGCCAGGCCCACGGGGTGTGGGCCTCGTCGTAGAGGTCCCACAGCGTCCGCCCGGTCCACGGCCCGCTCGCGATCGCGAAGCCGGGCCCGGCGCTGTCGATGGTCATCGTCGCGGGTGTGAAGCTCTGCAGCTTCAGCGCGTCACAGCCGGCGTCGGCGGCAGCGTCGACGATGGCCAGGGCGCGCTCGAGTCGCCCGAGGTGGTTGGCCGAGAGCTCGGCGACGATCCAGGGCGGATGGCCGGCGCCGATCGGACGACCGATAGTGACGGAGGCAGGGGGGCGACCGGTGACCATGGGGCCTCGCGGGGCGGAGGGCGGTGGCACGTCACTGCACGACGAACTCGGCGAAGATCATGCGGCGGACGCGCTCGTCGCCGATGACCTCGGCGACCGCGGCCTCGAGATCGGCGCGGATGTGGTCCTTGTTGTCGGGGCCGAGCGTGTCGGCGACCTTGAGCCCCGACAGGTAGCGGAGCATCGCGTCGCGGATGAGCTGCTTGCTCTTCTCGAACACGTGGACCGCGGCGCCGTTGGCGAGCTCGGCCTGCATGGTGACCTTGAGGTAGCGGGCCGAGCCGGGCTCGTTGAGGTTGACGACGAACGGGTCGAGCCCGACCACCGGACCGGTGACCTCGCGGGTCAAGGGCGCCGCGGCGGCGGGGCCGGCGTGGGCCACGCCCGGCTTCATCGTCAGGGTCTTGAACGCGACCAGCCCGGTCAACGCCAGGTTGACGCCGAGCAGGGCGACGAGGATGGTCGGCGGCTTGGGGCCGGGCACAGCCGGGGCTTCGCCGCCCTCGGGGACTTCTTCGTTGCTGCTCATGGCGAGCCTCGGTTCAGCAAGCGCCGTGCCGCGCGCAACCTCGTGGGACGACGGCGATCCGGCGTCGGGGCCGGCCGCTGGCCGTCAATCCTGGCGCCTCAGCTGGCTTGGCTCGCCTCAGCGGCTCGGAGCCTCACCGCACGATCAGCGAGGTCAGCGCCGACAGCATCGGGCCGGCCTTGTGCCGGGCGTCGCCGTCGAGCAGGTAGGCGCCGTCGTCGTCGCGCGGCACCGTCGTGATGCCGGGATAGTCGGCCTCGAGCGCCGACATCAGCCGCTGCCGGCGGACCACGCTGTTCTTCTCGCGCTCGGCCGCCGAAACCTCGACGTGGTGGGCGACCGCGGCCGCGACCTCGCGTCGCAACGTCGCCGGCTCGAACGGCTTGGACAGGAACCGGAACACCTCGCCGACGTTGATGCCCTCGAGCGCGGTGTCGAGGGTGCCACGGCCGGTGAGCAGCATGCGCACGGTCTCGGGTTGCAAGCGGCGGGCCTTGACCGCGAGCTCGACGCCGGTCATCTCCGGCATCTCGTAGTCGCTGAGCAGCACCGCGACCGCGCGGCTGCCGAGGATGGTGAGGGCCAGGACCGGCGAGCCGCAGCTCAGGACCTCGTAGCCGTCGAGGCGGAGGAAGCGGGCGACGCCGGCCAGGATATCGGGATCGTCGTCGACGCAGAGCACGACCGGAGGAGGAGTCGTCATCGTGGCCTCACGGCGCCAGCCAACGGCGCCAGCCGCGCACCACCTGGGATTGCTCGGCCTCGCCGAGCGCGGCGACCACCTCGTGCATCGTCGGGTAGCGATCGTCGGCCTTTTTCTCGAGGCAGCGGCGGACGACACGGGTCAGCTCGACCGGCAGCGGGCCGTGCGGGGTCTCGATGTCGGGGATCGGGGCTTTGATGTGTTTGAGGCACAGGTCGCGGATGGTCTTGGCCTTGAAGGGTGGGTGCCCGGTCAGCATCTCGAACATCACGGCGCCCAGCGCGTACTGATCGCTGCGCTCGTCAGCGCCGTGGCCGCGGATCTGCTCGGGCGAGATGTACGACGGCGTGCCGAACACGAACTCGGCCGGGTGCGAGGGGTCGAGGTGCTGCGGATCGTCGCGCAGCTGGGCCAGGCCGAAGTCGAGCAGCTTGGCGTGCTCGCCGTCGACCAGGACGTTGGACGGCGACAGGTCGGCGTGGATGACGCCGCAGTCGTGGGCGGCGGCCAGGGCCGAGGCGAGCTGGCGGGCCAGGGCCACGACCCGGCGCGGCTCGAGCGGCCCGTCGATCAGATCGGCCAGGCTCTGCCCGCCGAGCAGCTCCATCACCAGGTAGGGCCGGCCGTCGCCGAGGTAGCCGAAGTCGAAGACATCGACGATGTTGGGATGCTTGATCCGGGCCGCGGCCCGGGCCTCGCGCAGGAAGCGGCCGGCGCTGTCGGGGTCCGACGACAGCACGGTGGCGTGCAGAACCTTGAGCGCGAGCGGCCGGCCGAGGGTGGCGTGGGTGACGTGGTAGACGCTGCCCATGCCGCCGGCGCCGAGCGGGCGGGTCACCCGGTACTGCCCGACCAGCGCCCCGGGCACAAGATCGATGCGGGCGGTCGGCGCCGGCACCGCCCGCGGCGTCATCTTGCGCAGGAAGACCTCGGCCCGTAGCGCCCGGCCGGGCCGGATGGTGGCGACCACCTCCGCACTCGCGGTCGGGCCGCGGACCACGGTGCGACCGGCCGCGGCCCGGCGCGACAGCAGGTCGATCTCGGTCAGGAACGCGAGCCGCGCGACCACGGCCGCGCCGAGCTGGCCGTCGAGGATCGAGGTCGCGATGACCCGGCCCTGGCGCTCCATGGTCACGGCGTAGCGGTCGTCGCCGGCGCCGCGCGGCTCGATCCACAGGGTGTCGGCGTCGGCGGTGATCGCGGCGTCGAGGATGACGTCACAGGCCACGGCCGGCGACGGCGACGCGATCACCGGGGGCGGCGGTGGGACGGACGGGTGGGCGCGCCTGGCGGTATCCATTCGGGGGCCTCGAAGGCCGGATCGACCGGCTCCCTCGACCATCAAGGGGGCGCGCGGCGATCGCGCTCGCCCACCAGGCGATCGTCGGCCTCGCGTCAGCGGCGCGGTCGCGGCGCGGCGGTCGGCGCCAGGGTTGACGCGCTGGCTTTGGTTCGACCGTCCAGCGTCGCGAGAACACCGGGCTCGCGGCTGGCACGGGCCTCGCAACGTGGGCCGAGGTGATGGCCAAGGACGTGGCGTTCGAGCGAGTTGCGGGCGACCCCGACGGCGGGTTGCGGCTGACCTCGTCGAGCAGCGGCGAGCACGGCCTGGCCCTGTCGGCCAGCTACATGACCGTGCCGGCCGGGGTCCGCGTGCTGGTCGCCGACGACGATCCCCGGATCGTCCGGGCCATCGCCGCGACCTTGACGAAGATCGGCTTCGACGTCCGGGTCGCGGACGACGGCGCCCCGGCCCTGGCCATGGCCGAGCAGTCGCCGCCCGACCTCGCGCTCATCGATCTCGGCATGCCGACCGGCGGCAACGAGGTGGTCCGCCGGCTCAAGGAGCTGTACGGGGCGGGCATCCACGTCCAGATCCTGAGCGGCACCGACGAGGAGGTCGCCCGGCTGGCCGCGTTCGACGCCGGCGCCGACGGCTTCCTGACCAAGCCGATCTCGATGAAGGAGCTGCAGCGGCGGATGGTCGCGTCGGCCCGTAGCCAGCGCGCCTACATCGAGGCTCGCCAGGCCCGCGAGCAGGCCGACCGCCTGCTGGCCTGGGGCAGCGAGGCCGCCGCTCTCCTCGCCCACGATCTCAACAATGGTCTGGCCATTGCCTTGTCGAACATCAGCTACCTGTCGCAGGTGCTGACCGTGAGCGACGACGAGGGCCAGGCCCTGAGCGCGACCCTGCGGGCGCTGCGCCGGATGTCGGGCCTGGTCGCCAACTTCGTCGACATCGCCCGGTTCGAGGACGAGGCCCTCAAGCCGCGTTTGGGCATCGTCCGGGTCCGCGAGCTGCTGCTCGAGGTGATGGCCATCCACGCCCCGTCGATCGGGCGCGACGTCCGCCACGCGGTCACCTGCGATCCCGACCTGCTCGGCTCGTTCGATGAGGCCCTGGTCACGCGGGTGTTGCACAATCTGGTCGGCAATGCGGCTCGCTATTGCCACGCGGGCGGGCTGATCCGCCTGAGCGCGGCGGCCCAGCCGACGGTGCCCGACCAGCCGCCCACCGTCGAGATCACCGTCGAGAACACCGGACCTCACATCGCGCCGGTCCTCGCGACCAAGCTGTTCGGCAAGTACGCGCTCGGCAAGGGCGGCCAGCGCGGGCTCGGGCTGTATTTCTGCCGCCTGGCGTGCGAGGCGCACGGTGGCAGCATCCGGTACGCCGCCACCACGGACGGACCGTCCTTCGTCCTCCGCCTGCCGCGGGCGCCGGTGGGGCCGCCCGCGACGATATGACCGCTCCAGGGTGAGTGCCCGACGGGTGACGCTCGTGGCATCAATAAAGTCGACCCGACCTGCGGCGCCAACGATGATGGCCACTAGCCGATGACGACGCAGGATCCTACCCGTACGCTATCCGTGTGCGTACCCGACGACTTTCGGCCGGGCCATAGGATGGCAACCACGGTGGTCGACGGCGCGACAACGGGCGGCCTGCGGGTGCTCCTCATCGACGACGATGATGCGATCGCGCGCTCGGTGTCGCGCCTGTTTCGCCTGCACGACCTGCGGGTCGCTCACCTCGGCTCGCTCGCGCAGGTCGAGGACTTCCTGTCGCGCCCCGAGGAGGCCGAGGCCTGGGACGTGATCCTGCTCGACGTCAGCCTGCCGCAGATCAGCGGGCTCGACATCCTCCGCCGGCTGCGGGCCAACGGCGCGACCGCGTCGGTGGTGATGCTGACCGGCGACGACTCGGCGTCGACCGCGACCGAGGCGATGCGGGCCGGCGCGTTCCACTACGTCGTCAAGCCGATGCTCAACAACGCGCTGATCGACGTCGTGACCCTGGCCGGCCGCCAGACCGAGGTCGTGCGCCACGCCAAGCACCCGCGGATCGCGCTCGACAACGACGTCCTGGTCGGCGACGGGCCGGCCATGCGCCTGCTGCGCGAGACCCTGCAGCAGGTCGCGCGGTCGTCGGCCAGCGTGCTGGTCACCGGCGAGAGCGGCACCGGCAAGGAGCTGGTCGCGCGCAGCCTGCACCGGCAGTCGGACCGCCGCGATCGGCCGTTCGTGCCGATCAACTGCGGCGCGATCGCCGAGGGGCTGATCGACAGCGAGCTGTTCGGCCACACCCGCGGCGCGTTCACCGGCGCCACCAGCGCGCGGCCCGGCGTGTTCGTCGAGGCCGACGGCGGCATCCTGTTCCTCGACGAGATCGGCGACATGCCGCTGCCGGTCCAGGTCCGCCTGCTGCGCGCGCTGCAGCAAGGCGAGGTCCGGGCGGTCGGCGGCGACGGCGTCCGCGCGGTCGACGTCCGGGTGGTGGCGGCGACCAACGTCGATCTCGGCAAGGCGGTGGCCGAGGGCCGGTTCCGCGCCGACCTGTTCTTCCGCCTCAACGTGGTCAGCATCCACGTCCCGTCGTTGCGCGAGCGGCGCGAGGACATCCCGGCGCTGATCGCCCGGCTGATGCACCGTCATCGCGGGCCGGCGCCGCTCGAGATGTCGCCCGAGGCCCTCGAGGCCATCCTCGGCTACAACTGGCCGGGCAACGTCCGCGAGCTCGAGAACGCGATCCAGCATGCGGTCGCGCTGTCGCGCGGCGATCGCATCGAGGTCCAGGCCCTGCCGGCGCCGGTGCTGACCAGCTCGCGGTTCTCGCCCCACCTGGGCCCGGGCACCGGTGGTGGCAACAGCGGCAACGGCAGCAACGGGTCCATCGCCGCCGATCACGCGGCCAGCGGCAGCGACCCCGGGATGATCGCCGTCGGTGACGACGGGGTGTCCTTGACCGACGCCAAGCGGCGGGCGGCGCTCGACTTCGAGAAGGCCTACCTCGAGCGGGTGCTCGAGCACGCCCGGGGCAGCATCTCGGCGGCGTCGCGCATCGCCGGGATCGATCGCACCAACTTCCGCCGCCTGCTGCAGCGCCACAACATCGACTCGACGCGCTTCCGCGGCTGACGCGAGCGACGCGCGCGGCCCGCACGGTCGCCGCGGGGCTCGTCGTCGTCGGTCAGGCGTACTTGCGCAGCTTCTCGACGAGGGTGGTGCGGTTGAGGCCGAGCAGGGCCGCGGCCTCGGTGCGGTTGCCGTGGGCACGGGCCAGGGCCTCGTGGATCATCCGGCGCTCGAGGCCCTCGAGAGCGGTGCGCAGGTCGAGCGACGGATCGAGGTCGCTGACCGGGCTCGACGACGGCGCCGGGGTCGGCGCGGTCGCCGCCGCCACGAACGCGACCGCGGCGCTCATCACGGTCGCGGTCGCCGCGGCGGAGGCCCGCGGGCCGAGGTGGAGGTCGGCCGCCGACAGCACCGCGCCGTCGGCGAGCAGGACCGCGCGCTCGACGATGTGGTGGAGCTCGCGGACGTTGCCCGGCCACGGGTAGCTCAGCAGCGCGGCGCGCGCGCTGGCGTCGAAGGTCGGCGGCGGGACGCGGGTGCTGGCCCGGCGGAGCGCGGCCTCGGCCAGCTTGATGATGTCGGCGCCGCGCGCGCGCAGGGTCGGCAGCTCGATCGGCACCACCGACAGGCGGAAGTAGAGGTCGGTGCGGAACGTCCCGGCCGCCACCATCGCCTCGAGGTCGCGGTGGGTCGCGGCCACGATCCGGACGTCGACGGCGACCTCGGTGTCGGACCCCAGCGGGCACACCGCGCGCTGCTCGAGCACGCGCAGCAGCTTGGCCTGGGCCGACAGCGGCAGGTCGCCGACCTCGTCGAGGAACAGGGTGCCGCCGTGGGCCGCCGCGAACCGACCGGCGCGCGGTCCCGACGCGCCGGTGAAGGCGCCGCGCAGGTGACCGAACAGCTCGGTCTCGATCAGGTTGTCGGGGATCGCGGCGCAGTTGACCGCGACGAACGGGCGGGCGTGGCGCGCCGACGCGCGGTGGACCGCGCGCGCGAACAGCTCCTTGCCGGTGCCGGTCTCGCCGGTGAGCAGCACGCTCGAGTCGCTCGGCGCGACCCGCCGGATCATCTCGAGGCATCGGACGATGGGGCGCGCGTCGCCGAGCACGTCCGGAGCGCAGAGGTCACGCCAGGTCTGGAAGTCGAGGTCGGTCACGTGCGCTTCCTTAGCGAATCGCGCGCCAACATCGAGAGTGAATTTGGTGTGCTGGATGGCCCCTCGGATCCCTCCCTAGGGCACTCATCGTGCTGGATCTACACACGCGACGATCGGCCGTGTCCGGAGTGCGTCTGGGTAGCCGACCACCCACTGGGGCGCGCCGCACCCGAGGTAATTCGTTTGCCACATGCAAGCGGTGCAGCGCGACGTGCGCCGATCGCACGAGCTGCGCCACCGTCGAAGATCGACCTCCGCGCGCGCTACCCGTCGCCTACCCGACGCGGGCCTGGGGCATCCGTCTTGGGCCGTGCGTGTGCAACTGGATCTCGAGGGCCGCGACCAGGCCTTCGTCGTCCCACGGCTTGAGGAAGAAGCGGTGGACCGACCCCTCGTTGACCGCGCGGATCGCCACCTGGACGTCGGTGTTGCCGGTGACGAGGAAGCGGACGGTGTCGGGGTACATCACCCGCACCAGCTGCAACAGCTCGAGGCCGTCGTTGGTCGTCGACAGGTTGAAGTCCGACACCAACGCGTCGTAGGTGCGGCGCTTCAGCTCGGCGATCGCCTCGGCGGACGAACCGACCGCGGTGACCTGGAAGCGGTGGAGCGTGCGACGCATCGCGGCGCGGACGTCGGGCTCGTCGTCGCAGACGAGGATGCTGTAGTCCATGGCTGACTCCGGTGCGGGCCTGAACGCCGCTCCCCTTGATCATCGGCCGCGCACGGCCAGGCTTGAGAGGGTTGGCAACAATAGGGTTTCGGAACGATCGCCCGCGCGCGACGGCCAACCCTCGACTCTGATTCCGTACAGATCGGGCCGGCACGCTGGTGC
>JAYVSF010000343.1:0-4903 GCA_043775605.1 Myxococcales bacterium | reverse complement strand
GGCGACGCGGGCAGGCACCGGCGAGGTCGCCTGAGCCGGCGTGGCGGCCGGCGCGGCCGGGCGAGCGGGAGCCTTGCGGGCCGGTGGCGGCGGCGGGCTCGGCGACCGCGCGTGGGCTGCCCGCTCGGCTTCGTCGGCGACGACCCGGGCCCGCGCCAGGGCGAGCTGCCACTCCCACTCCTCGGCCTCGGCCCTGGCCTGCGCGGCGACCGCGTCATGCTCGGGCTCGTCCGCGACATCGTCGACGATGACCGCCTGGGGCCGGGCCAGCACGGGAGCGACCGCGGCCGGGGCCACCGAGCTGGCGACCGTCCGCGCGGCCTCCTGTGCGACCGGATGCGCGTCCGGCGCCGACTGGATCGGCACGAGCCACCCCTCGGCGGTCACCCGGAGTCCGTACCGGGCCAGCCGCACGTAGCCCACCCGCGCCATCAGGCCGTCGAGGATCGACATGGACGCTGGTAGAAGCACGCCGCGGGCCAACCCCAGCCCCTCGCCGCCGGTCGACCACCTCATGTGATCCTGACCGGTTACGCCCGACGCCACCGGTGTCAGCCACCAGATAGCGCCCGCTGGGGTCGCCCGACCCTGCCGCCCCTGGCGCCTCGATCCCCAGGGGCGGAACGCCGCAGCCCTCAGCGACCCGTGTAGCGGGGCGGGCGCTTCTCGGCGAACGCCGCCAGCCCCTCGTCGCGGTCCGCGCTGAACAGGGTCACGTCGTAGCACTGCCGCTCGATCCGCAGGCCCTCGTCGATGCCGACGTCGACGCCGCGATCGATCGCGGCCTTGGCCATCGCCAGCGAGCGCGGCGCACACCCCGCCAGCTCGGCCAGCAGCCCGTCGACGGTCGCGCGGAGCTGGTCGGGCAGGACCACATCGAGGACCAGGCCGAGCTCGCGCGCGCGTGCGGCGGGGATGCGCCGACCAAGCAGGATCAGCTCCTTCGCCGCGGCCACGCCGATGAGCCGCGGCAGTCGCTGGGTCCCGCCGGCGCCCGGCATGATGCCGAGCCGGACCTCGGTCAGCCCGAGCTCGGCGCCGTCGACGATGACGCGCAGGTCGCAGGCCAGCGCCAGCTCCAGCCCGCCGCCGTACGCCGAGCCGTTGAGCGCGCACACGGTCGGGTGCGGGATCCGCGCCCACGCGTCGATCGCGCCGCTGATGGCGTCGACGAACGGGCCGGTGTCGGCTGCGGCCACGCCGCGTCGCTCCTTGAGATCGGCGCCGGCGCAGAACGCCTGGGTGCCGCGCCCGGTCAGCACCACCGCGCGCACCGAACGATCGCCGCCGAGCTCGCGGGCCAGGCGCGCCAGCTCGACGTTGACCGCGCGCGACAGCGCGTTGCGGGCGTCGGGACGATCGAGGGTGACCCAGACCACGCCCTCGGGGGTGCGCTCGACGACGGGGAGCTCCATGCCCGGGTTATCGCAGATGACCGCGGCGCTGTCCGCGAGACCGGCTCGCGCCAGCTCGGCGGCTACGACTTCCCGACGTCGCCGGCCTCGGCCCGGCGGCGGTCGCGCGCCTGCTTGCCGAGGTGGGCCTTCAGGTACTTCGACGGCAGCTCGTGACCGACGAACGCCGCGGCCAGGCGCGACGCCGCCACCAGCTTGTCGAGGTCGATGCCGGTCTCGACGCCCATCGAGTGCAGCATCGCGACCAGATCCTCGGTAGCGAGGTTGCCGGCGGCCCCGGGCGCGTACGGGCAGCCGCCGAGCCCGCCGACGCTGGCGTCGATGGTGGTGACGCCGAGCTGGAGCGCGACCAGGCAGTTGGCGAGCGCGGTGCCCTGGGTGTCGTGGAAGTGCGCGGCCACCGCCGGCGCCGGCACGGTCTCGAGGATCTCGCTCAGCACGGCCTCGACCTGGCGCGGGTTGGCGACGCCGATCGTGTCGCCGATCGAGAGCTGGTACACGCCCATCGCGCGCAGCCGATGACACAGCGCGATCGTCGCCGACGCCGGCACGTCGCCCTCGTACGGGCAGCCGAACACCGTCGAGATGTAGGCCCGCACCGCCACCCCGGCGGCCAGCGCCGGCGGCACCACCTCCTCGAAGGCCAGCAGGGTCTCGGCGATGCTCTTGTTGACGTTCTTACGGTTGTGGGTCTCCGACGCCGACAGGAACACCGCGATCTCGCGCATGCCGGCGGCCAGCGCGGCGTCGAGGCCGCGGCGGTTGGGCACCAGCGCCGACAGGATGACGCCCTCGCGCCGGGTCAGGCCGCGGGCGACCTCGGCGTTGTCGGCGAGCTGCGGGATCCAGCGCGGGCTGACGAAGCTGGTGATCTCGATCCGGCGCAGGCCGGCGTCCATCAGCGCGGCGATGAACTGCAGCTTGTCGGCGGTCGGGACCTGGCGCGACTCGTTCTGCAGCCCGTCGCGGGGGCCGACCTCGTAGACCGTGACGCGCTCGGGCAGCTTCATGCGGACCGCTCGCCACCATACCCACGAGCCGTCGCCTGCGCCACCGCCGCGGCGACCTCGACGGTGATCTGGTCGAGGGTGTCGACGATCAGGTGGGCGCCGGACTGATCCTGACCCGAGAAGTTGCCGGCCCGGACCGCGATCACCGCACAGCCGGCGGCCCGCCCGGCGGCGATGCCGAAGGCCGAGTCCTCGATGACCAAGGCCTCGAACGGCTCGACCGCGAGCGCCGCGCAGGCCGCCAGGTAACCGTCGGGCGCCGGCTTGCTGCCGGCGACGTCCTCGGCGCACAGCCGGACCTCGAACGCCCCCTGCAGGCCGAGCGCGTCGAGCACGTGGGCCGCCTCCTGGCGCGCGCTGCCGGTGACCAGCCCGCGCCGGCGATCGGCGAAGCGCGCGACCGCGGCCAGCGCCCCGGGCAGGACCGGCAGCCCGCGCTCGCGGAACATCGTCGCGGCCGTGTCGGCGCACGCCGCGATGATCTGGTCGCGGCTCCAGGTCAGGCTCGGAAAGCGGGCGCGCAGGTGGGCGTCGATCGCGACCCACGAACGGCCGATGATGAAGCCGGTGTCAAGGTCGGTGAGCGCGAGCCCCTGACCCTCGGCCAGCGCCCGCGCCAGCGCTTGGCCATAGACCCGCTCGCTGTCGACCAGCGTGCCGTCGAGATCGAAGATCACCGCGCGGGGGCCCGAGAACGTCACGAGCCCATGGCTACCACGGGAAGCCGGGCCGGCCCTGTAACCGCAACCCGCGCGCTCGTCACTAGACCAGGAACCTCACCGGGGATGCCTGGCCTCGCGCCGGCGACCCTGCCATGTTCTCGCTGGAGGCTCCATGCGCCGCTCGACACCGTCCCTGTCCTTCTGCGCGCTGGCGCTGGCCCTCGCGCTCGCCGGCTGTGGCCCCTCGGCCGGCGTGAAGCGGGCCCAGGCCTTCCTCGACCGTGGCGACTACCCCGGCGCGGCCCAGGCCGCCGACAGCGAGCTCGGCAAGAGCCCGGCCGACGCTGCCCTCCACCGCATCCGGTTGCGGGCCGCGCTCGGCATGGGCGACGCCAAGGGCGCGGTCGACCACTACCGCGCGTGGCGGGCCGGCCGGGGCGACGATCTGCCGGGCCTGCGCACGATGGCGATGACCACCCTGTGGCAAGGCCTGCGCTCGTCGTCGGCGGCCCTCCGGCTGCAAACCATCCGCGCGATCGAGCGGCTCGAGGTCGAGGACTTCGCCCAGGACGTCGGCGAGCGGCTGGGCGACGACGACGACGCGGTGGCCGCGGCCGCGGCGGTGGCGGTGATGGGCGCCTTCCCGCAGGGCGGCGAGGTCGCCCGCCAGATGCTCAGCTCCGACGATCCCGCGGCCCGGGCGATCGCGGTCGAGGGCATCGGCCGCAAGGCGGGTGTCCGGGCGGCGGACGACTTGCGGGCCGCGCTCACCGACGGCGATCCCCGGGTCCGCGCCGCGGCGGCGTTCGCGGTCGGCCGGTTCGGCGACGGCGCGGACACCGCCCGCCTGGTGACGCTGGCCGGCGATCCCTCGGCCGACGTCCGCGCGGTCGCGGTCCGCGCCCTGGCCGCGAACCAGCGCGGCGCGCAGGACGGCGTGGTCGATCGCGCCCTGTCCGACCCGGCGCTCGGCGTGCGCCTGGCAGCCGTCGAGCTCGCGTTCGCGGGCCACGGCGCCGACGCCGCGCGCGGGCTGCTCGGCCACCGCGATCCGATGGTCGCCGCCCAGGCCGCGCGCCTGGTCAAGGATCCGGCCGCGGCCGCGCCGGTGCTCGATCGCGCGCTCGCCGACGCGGACGCCGCGATCCGGGTGGGCGCGATCGGCCTCGCCCAGGTCACGCTCGGCAAGGCGCTGGCCCTGCCCCGCCTGCGCAACGCGCTGGCCGACTCCGCGCCCGCGGTCCGGGTCGCCGCCGCCCGCGCCCTCGCCTACCTCGGCGAGCCCGCCGCCGCCATCGCCGCGCTGGCCGACGTCGCCGCCGGCGCCGACCCCGACGCCAGCGTCGACGCCGCCGCCGAGCTCGCCCACCTCGGCGACGCCCGCGGCCGCGCGACCCTCGAGCGCCAGGCCGCCAGCGACGATCCCGCGGTCCGCCACGGCGTGGTCCTCGCCCACCTCACCGCGCACGTCATCACCCCCGGTCTGTGGCTGGCCCTCGCCGACGACCTGCCCGCCACCCGCCTCGACGCCGCAGCCACGCTCATCTACCTCGGCGCCCGCTGAGGCTGCGACCGCAGGTCGGGCCGGGGTTGGAATGTCGAGACCGGACCGGCACTCGGTGCCGGCCCGATCGGTCGATGCCACAGGGTTGATTCCTACCAACCCTGTGAAGCCCCGTCGACCGGACCGGAATCGTGTGATTCGTTCACACGGCCACGAGCTACCCGAGGCGACACGCGGCGAGTTCCTGCCCGACGCGGCGTCGTCCTATGATGCGACGATGCGCCGACTCCCCGCGCGGCCGGCCCTGGCCGT
>JAYVSF010000342.1:0-4460 GCA_043775605.1 Myxococcales bacterium | reverse complement strand
AGCCCGATCGCGACCGCGGCCTACGCGTTCGCCGACCTCGACGCCTACGCCGGCGCCACCTACGACAAGACCATGGACGCGCTGCGCACCCTCGAGAACGTGGTCGGGCGCGACCGCTTCGCCGCCGCGATCCAGGGCTACGCCAAGGCGTGGGCGTTCCGTCACCCGACCGGCCAGGACTTCTTCGCCAGCCTCGCGGAGGGCCTGGGCGAGGACCTGCGCTGGTTCGTCGGCCCGGCGTTCTACGGCACCGGCGCCGTCGACTTCTCGGTGCGCTCGGCGGCGTGCACGCCCCAGCACGGGCCGCGCGGCGTGTTCGGCATGGGCAGCACCCGCCACACCGTCGGCGCCGACGACAGCCCCAACACCGGCACCTGGACCTGCGACGTCATCGTGGTCAACACCGGCACCATCCCGACCCCGGTCGACGTCGAGTTCGGCTTCCAGGACGGCTCACACCTGCGGGTGCGCTGGAACGAGCCCGGCGGCTGGGACGCCCGCGACGGCAGCCACTGGCACCGCTACGAGATCGCGCGCAGCTCGCCGCTGGCCGAGATCGAGATCGATCCCGACGGCAAAGTGTTGCTGTCCGATCGCATCACCGACGATCACGTCAGGCTCGACGGCGATAACCGCGCCGGCTGGCGGGCCGGGGCCCGGATCGGGTTCTGGACCCACAGCGCGATGCAGGTGGTGGGGCTGTGACCGGCCACGTCCATCCGCTGCGGCTCGGCGGGTTGATCCGGGCCGGGGCCCGCGACGTCTCCGAGTACACCGGCATGGTCCTGGCCCTGTTCCTGGTCCAGATGATCGTGGCCTGGGGCGCGTGGGTGGTGGTGGCCCGGGTGCTCATCAGCGCGTTCGCCGGCCGGCCAATGTTCGACGACGCGGTCGACGGCGACCTGGTGGCGTGGCTCGAGATCCTGCGCGATCACCGGGCGGTGTTCGAGGCGATCGGCGCGATCGCCCTGGCCGCGGCCCTGGCCTGGATCACGATCAGCTGGTTCCTGGTCGGCGGCGTGCTCGCGGTGTTCACCGAGCGGCCGAGCGGCCGGCGCGACACCGCGCGCTGCTTCGGCGCCGGCGGCGCCAGCACGTTCCTGGTCTACGCCCGCCTCGCGATCTGGTCGTTCTTCCTCGACGTGCTGCCGACCGTGACCCTGCTGGGGCTCGGCGTCGACTACCTCAACGACCAGCTCGAGTACGCGATGACGGTGCGCGAGCTGATCGTCCCGCTGATCGTCGCGCTGGCCCCGGCCGCGCTCTACCACGCCGCGGTGTCGACCGCGATCGACCTGGCCCGCGCCGAGCTGACCCTGCGCCGTCCAACCCACGAGCGGCTGGGCGCGACCCGGGCCCTGTTCCGCGCGCTCGGCTTCCTGGTGCGCCGACCGGTGGCGATCGCCTACGTGCTGCTGTACTGGCTCGCGTTCGTCGCGCTGTCCCTGGCCTTCGTGTGGATGGCCCACGGCCGCGCGATGCTCGGCACCGGCGGGGCGATGGCGCTGCTGGCCCTGCGCGAGGGCCTGGCGCTGTGCCGTCACGCGCTCAAGCTCGGCGTGCTGGCCGGTCAGGTCGAGATGACCGCGACCCGCCCGCCGCCGCCGCGCGCGGTCGCGACCGTCGACGAGGCTTAGCGAGCCTTGGCGAGCGGTCAACAATGACTCTGGGTGTGCGGGGTCACGCGTGGAGGTGCGGGGTCTGCCTTCCTCCGTCCTTCGATCTACGTGCGGAGGAAGGGCCCCGAGTGCGGGGACTCGTCGCGGTCGCCGCCGTCCTCGGGCTGGTCACCGCCGCCGCCGGCTGCCATCGCCGCGGTCCGCCGCCGCCAGCGCCGGACGACACCGCCACCGGGCCGCGCCTGGTGGTGCTGATCGTGATCGATCAACACGACGCGCCGTCGGCCGACACCGAGCTGGTACCCGCCCACCCGGATCGCCGGTGAGCGCGCCCTTCGTCCCGCTGGTCACGCCGCGGCTGCGGCTGCGCCGGTTGACCCCGGCCGACGCGGCGACGGTCGGGCAGTACCGCGCCGATCCCGCGGTCGCGCGCTACCAGGGCTGGCACCCGAGCGACGCCGATCCGACCCGGCTCGCGGCCTGGTTCGCCGATCAGGCGCTGGCCGACGCCGGGGTCGCCGACGGCTCGGGCTTGCTGATCGCGATCACGCTGCTGGCCGACGACGCCCTGATCGGCGACTGCACGCTGCGGGTGCGCGCGCCGGGCGAGGAGCTCGACCCGGTCGCCGACGCCCTCGGCCCGAGCGCCGAGCTCGGCTACTCGCTGGCGCCGGCCCACCAGCGCCTCGGCTACGCCACCGAGGCCACCGCCGCGCTGTGCGCGTGGGCCTTCGCCAGCCTCGGGCTGGCCCGCATCGTCGCGATGACCGACCTGCGCAACCAGCCGTCGATCGCGGTGCTCGAGCGGCTCGGCATGATCCGCGTCGCGTGCGTGCCGACCAAGCTGCGCGGCGCCGCCACCCTCGCCGGCTGGTACGAGCTGCGCGCCGACGCGCTCCCTCCGGTCGAGGATCAGCGATCGTAGCCGATGCTCAGGATGAACGAGCGGCCGGCCTGCGGCATCAGGTTGGTCGCGTAGGGGAAGGCGGCCTGGCTGTACTGCCAGTTGAACAGGTTGTAGACCCCGACCGCGTAGCGCACCCCCTGCCGCGCGACCCCGCCCGAGACCACGAGGTCGGCCACCACCGCCCGTGGGGTCCGCAGCGTCGACGAGGTGTCGACCCGCCGGCGATCCTCGTACGACAGCCGGAGCGCGCCGCTGGCGAGGTTGGCGACGATCGGCACCACCGCCTTGAGCGACGCGAACTGGCTGGGCGCGTTGGGCAGCGCGCGATCGTCGATGGTCGCGTCGGGCGCGGAGGTGTAGCGCGGACGCAGCAGGCCGTACTGGACCGCGAGCATGCTGCCCGACCGCCACTCACGGCGGAGCTCGACGTCGGCGCCGATCAGGAGCTGGCCGACCGAGCTGTTGCGGTAGTAGGTCACCACCGGGTCGATCTGGCCGGCGTCGTTGCCGCACCGCGCCTCGGTGGGCACCGGCACGGTCTCGACCACGTCGCGGGCGTAGGTGGTGTGGGCGGCGGCCAGCCCGACCCAGTCGCGGGCCAGCCGGCGGCTGACCTCGACCTCGACCGAGTAGACGTTCTCGGGCTTGAGGGTCTCGCCGCACTGGCTCGACGGCAGCTGGGTGTTGCCTTGGTCGGAGTAGTAGTACTCGTACGCGCTCGGCGCGCGGAACGCGGTGCCGGCCATGAGCTTGACCACGTCGCGGTCGGTGGGCTTGGCGATCACCGCGAGCCGCGGGCTCACCGCCGGGAACGAGGTCACGACGTTGGGCTCGCCGGCGACGGCCTCGACGTTGCCACCCAGGTTCCAGTAGTCGAAGCGGGCGCCGGCCTGGACCGCGACCGTCGGGCTGGCCGTCCAGTCGACGAGGGCGTAGCCGGCGAGCACCTGGTAGGGCGAGTCGACGTTGAGGATGCGGCTGAAGCTGCCGTCCTGCTCGTACTGACCGGTGTGCATCGCGACCTTGGTGTGCAGGGTCAGCTCGGTGCCGATCGACAGCTTGAGCCGGCGGCTCAAGGCCAGCGCCAGCCGGGCCTCGGCTCCGGCCCACCAGCTCCGGTAGGTCTCGATGTAGCGCTGGACCCAGGGCGCCGCCGGCGGATCGCTGACGTCGAACCGCGCGTCCTGATGGTAGTAGGCCCAGTTGAGGTAGGTCCGCGCCATCAGCGTGGCCTTGGGCGACACCCGGCCCTCGTACTTGAGCTCGGTCAGGAACCGGCGATCGTCGCTGGTGTTGTCGGGGTCGTCGAAGATCGAGCCGAACGACGCGGTCGGCACCGTCATCCGTCGCCAGGTGTAGAAGGTCTGCAGGGTGAGGCCCTTCCACCACGCCTTGGCGGTGGCGGTGTAGCTGTGAAACTTGTCGAACGCGTGGGTGGCGTGGTGGGTCGGCGTGCCGCTGCCGTCGTCGAACACCAGGTCGACGACGCGACCGTCGGACCGGGCCATGGCCAGGCTGGCCCAGCCGCCGACATCGCGGCCGAGGTGGCCGGCGCCGTCGAGCCGGGCCCGCGCGGTGCCGCCGTCGTAGGTCGAGGCCTGGCCATGGACGCCGTCGGGCACGTCGCGACCACGCAGCACCAGGTTGACGACGCCCGACACCGCGCCGGTGCCGTACAGCACCGAGGCCGGGCCGCGCACGATCTCGATCCGGTCGACGTCGCCGAGATCGGTGCGGCCGTCGTAGTGGATGAACGGCTGGTACAGCACGTTCTCGTTGAGCACCGCGCCGTCGGACAGGACCAGCAGGCGGTTGTTGTAGTCGTTGGCCTGGCATCGGGTGGTCCAGAGGTCCTGAGAGTGCCTCAGCGTGACGCAAACCACAAGGCACCAGTAGGCCAAGATCGCAAGTCGGGGCCGGCCGGGACCCCGGGA
>JAYVSF010000341.1:0-3696 GCA_043775605.1 Myxococcales bacterium | reverse complement strand
GTTGGCGGGGCCACGGCACAGGGGCCTTGCGGCGGCCATTCATCGTGCGACAGGGCAGACGGTTGCACCGAACGCGTGGCTTCTGATCGACGGCGGGTTGCCGACTCGGTCACGATGGTCGATCGTGGCAGCCGCCGTCCTCGGTAGTTTCGCCGCTTGGTGCGCCATCGTGACGATGAAACTTCGGCGAAAAATCGCGTAACGGGCGCCCCGCATGAGGATTGTGATCGTCGGCGGCGGCGTGATTGGGCTCTCAGCAGCCGTTGAGCTCGCCTCGCGGGGTGCTGATGTCGTGGTCCTCTCACGCCCGGCAACCGGGCAAGAAGCGTCGCCGGCGGCCGGAGGGATCCTCGGCGCACAGATGGAAGCGGAGACTGCGTCCGAGTCCGAGTCCGAGTCCGAGTCCGAGTCCGAGCCCGAGTCCGAGTCCGAGTCCGAGACCGAGTCCGAGCCCGAGTCCGAGTCCGAGACCCGATCGCGCGCACGATCACGACATCGACGTCGCGATCGCGGACCAGCCCAGGCCCGCTCAGGGTGGCGGGATGGGGCCCCACGGCGGGGGCGGCGGGTGCGACGGATCCCAGATGTTGGTCTGCTGATACTGACCCGAGTCCATCAGCGTGAACCCGATGAACAACGACGCCGCCAGCAGCCCGCCCGCGATCAGCACGCTATGGAACAGCTTGTCGTAGCGCAGGTGCATGAAGAACAGCAGCACCAGCGTCGCCTTGACCGTCGCGATCGCCATCGCGAGCGCGAGGTTGTAGGTCGGCCCGAGGTCGATCCGGGTCGCCGTCACCGTGATGACGGTCAGGAACATCAGCGTACCCCAGGTGCTCAGCAGCACCTTGGGCGTCGCCACGTGCGCGACGCCGTGGCCGTGCTCGTCGTGGTGATCGTGGTCGGTCGCCATGGTCTTGCCTCGGCCAGTCAGTGAATGAGGTAGAGCAGCGGGAACAGGAAGATCCAGATCAGGTCGACCAGGTGCCAGTACAGCGCGGCGTAGTCCACCGGGCCGAAGTAGCTGGGCCCGAAGTGGCCCTTGGTCGCGCGGATCAGCAGCCAGATGTAGACGAAGATGCCCATCAGCACGTGCAGACCGTGGAGCCCGGTCATCGCGAAGTAGATGCTGAAGAACATGTTGGTGTGCGGCGGCGGCGGTCCGTTGGCCATCTCCTCGGCCAGCTCGTGCTTGCTCGGCGCGTCGTAGTGGACGTAGCTCGGATGACCGAGGCCGGGGTTGTGGTCGACGTCGCCAAACGTGTCGGTCGGCGCCGCCGGCTTGGGCGCCTCCTTGCAACCGCTCACTTCGATCTCGACCTCGTGCTCGGCGTGGTCACCGTAGTAGACCATCGCCGCCGGGCCCTTCGGGCAGACCCACGGGTTCTGGATCAGCTCCCAGCACGGGCCGGTGCGCGGGCGGCGCGCCGACCACCCGGTCTTGCCGGGCAACGGCGTCGTGTCGCAGGCGAAGATCGAACGTCGGGCCTTCTCGACGCGGGTCTTGCCCTCGCCGGCGTAGGTCACCTCGGCGACCTCGCAGCTCGCCTGGATCCGCGGCATCGCCGGGTCCTGGTCGAGGTCGCCCTCGAGGCAGCCCTTGCCCGCCGCCTTGATCTTCTTGTCCCAGACGATGCTCGACTTCACGCCGTGGCAGTGGTTGCTCTTGTTGGGCAGGGGCTCGCCGCCCGACGAGACGCACGGGTCGAAGCGGTTCCCGAACAAGATGCCCTCGTGGATCTTGTGGCTGTACTCCATGTACTTGATGCCGAGGAAGCCGAACGCGCACGCGATCGTGGCGGCCAGGAGCGCGACCAGCAACTTCTGCTGGTTGAGCTGCGCCGCCCGCACCGACCAGGCCGCCGTGAGGCTCGAGATGATCAGCACCGCGGTGTTGATCGCGCCCATCTTCACGTCGAGGTAGTGGTGCGCGTACGCGAAGATCTCGGGGTGGTGGTTGCGGTAGAGGACGTACGCGACGAACAGCCCCGAGAAGAACAGGATCTCCTGGACCAGGAAGAACCAGATTCCGAGCTTGCCGGTGTCGAACTGGTGCTGCCCGTCGTCGAAGTGGTGCTGGATGAACGGCGATCCGTGATCGCCGTGATCGTCGTGGGGCTCGTGTGCTTGGCTCATGTCGGTGGATCCTGGCCGGGTACTAGATCGACGGTCGGCGCGACGAGGCGAGGCAGGCGCTCAACAAACGCTCAGTGCCCGCCGCCCGACGTGCCCTGGGTGCCCTTCGGCTTGCGCTCCCAGTTGCCCGTGGCGGGGTCCTCGACCAGATCGTCATAGATGTACTGCTCGTAGATCTCGGGCGGCTCGGGGAAGTTGTAGAGCGTGGGCGGGGTCGGCGCCTGCCACTCGAGGGTGGTGCCGCCCCACGGGTTCTGCGGCGCGGTCCGGCCGTGCTTGAACGACCACAGCAGGTAGCAGACCACCGTGAACAGCGAGAAGCCGAGGATGAAGGCGCCGATGGTCGAGGCCTGGTGGTAGTGCCAGTACTCGGGGTCGTAATCCCAGTAGCGGCGCGGCATGCCGCGCGAGCCCATGACGAACTGCGGCAAGAACGTCAGGTTGAAGCCGAAGAACACGCCGCCGGCGCAGTACTGGCCGAGCTTCTCCGGATACATCTTGCCGGTGACCTTGGGCCACCAGTAGTGGAGGCCGCCGAGGAACGCGACCAGCGCCGAGCCCATCATGACGTAGTGGAAGTGGGCGACGACGAAGTACGTGTCGTGCAGCTGGACATCGATCGACAGCACCGCGAGGAAGATGCCGGTGAGGCCGCCGATCGTGAACAGGATCAGGAACGACAGCGCGTACAGCATCGGCGTCTGCAGCCGGATGTCGCCCTTGTACAGCGTCGCGACCCAGTTGAAGACCTTGACCGCCGACGGGATGCCGACCGAGAAGGTCAGCGCCGAGAACACCATGTTGGCCAGCCGCGACTGGCCCGACACGAACATGTGGTGACCCGAGACCAGGAACGACAAGAGCGCGAGCGACACGCTCGAGTACGCGATGAAGCGGTAGCCGAAGATCGGCTTGCCCGAGAACGTGGTGATGAGCTCGGAGATCACGCCCATCGCCGGGACGATCATGATGTAGACGGCCGGGTGCGAGTAGAACCAGAAGAAGTGCTGGAACAGCACCGGGTCGCCGCCGAGGGTCGGATCGAAGATGCCGATGCCGATGAAGCGCTCGACGAACAGCAGCAGCAGCGTGATGCCGAGAACCGGGGTCGCCAGCACCTGCATCAGCGCGGTGGCGTAGAGCGCCCACACGTTGAGCGGCAGCTGGAACCAGCCCATCTTGGCTGGCCGGAACTTGTGGATCGTGACCAGGAAGTTGAGGCCGGTGAAGATCGAGGAGAACCCGAGGAGGAAGGCGCCCATCACCGCCGGCAACACCGCCGTCTGGGTCTGCAGGCTGTACGGCGTGTAGAACGTCCAGCCGGTGTCGACGCCGCCGAGAGCGACCGCCAGCAGCAGCAGGGTCGCGCCCGAGCACCACAGGTAGAAGCTGGCCAGGTTGAGCCGCGGGAACGCGACGTCGGGCGCGCCCAGCTGGATCGGCAGGATCATGTTGCCGAGCGCGGCCGGGATGCCGGGGATGATGACCAGGAAGACCATCACCGCGCCGTGCAGCGTGAAGAACTTGTTGTACCAGTCCTTCCCGACGAACTGCTCGCCG
>JAYVSF010000340.1:0-15285 GCA_043775605.1 Myxococcales bacterium | reverse complement strand
ACCTGGCCGCTGGCGACGTAGAAGACCGGCGGCGCGGCGGCGGCGCGGACATCCAGGGGGTCGGCCAGGATCACGTCGCGCTCGACCACCCGCCGGACGAGGTCGTGGCACTGCATGGCGCCGACCAGCGTGTCGTTGGGCACGCCGTCGAAGAACGGGAGCTGGCGGAGGTCTGCGTAGCCAGCCCGGAGGTCGGGTGGTAGCATCGCCGCCGGATCGATCGCCGACATGCCCGGTTCCATCGCCAGGCGATATGCGGAGTCCATGTCGGGGCGGGACGGCAAGGGGAGCACGGTCAGGCAGCCCCTGGCAGCGAGATGTGGGCCGCAGGAGTTGCGCGCAGCAACGCCCCGCAATGATACCAGCCAGCGTCGTCAGCGACGAGGGCCGCCGGCCAGCCGCGGGGACGACGGGCGCGCCGGGCGGGGCGTGATCGCGCTCGGCCTCGTCGGTGCGCTCGCGCTGGCAGGTCCGACCAGGGCCGCGGCCGACGACGCGCTGCCACCACCGCTGCCGCGCCTGCCCTCGACCGCCGACCTCGACGGGATGTACGTCTGGCTGGGCCCGTCGGGCGCCGCGGCCCGGATCGACGGCGGCTGGTACTCGTCGTGGGGCGGCGGCGTGCAACTGGTGCGCGTGCGCGAACGGGCCGCGCTCGGCGTGGTTGGCGCCTGGCTCAGCGGGATCCACTACGCCGGCCGCGACGGTGGCCGGATCGCGCTCGAGGGCGTGGTCGGGACCCGACGGCTGCTCGGCCCGATGGTCGGGTTCGGCCTCGGCCCGGTGGTCGAGCTCGGCCTACGCCATCACCCGTGGCCGGGCGCGCAGGTCAGCGCCTGGGTGTTCGCCGGGATCTCTCCGTACGTCCGGGTCGGCGTGGTCGCAGGGGCCGGCACGTACGTCGAGGCAGGGGTGCAGCTCAGCCTGCCCGTCCGGCGATGGTGAGCCGGTTTCCCGGCGATGATCGCGACGATCGCGGGCGGAGACCCAAGAGATAGGTAGAGATCGGTTGACACCGGGCGGTGCCAAAGGTACTTCCTCTCGGACTCGGTTCACGCCGAGCTGACATTCCGGGGCGTAGCGCAGTCTGGTAGCGCACTTGGTTCGGGACCAAGGAGTCGGAGGTTCAAATCCTCTCGCCCCGACAAACATTTCGATGCCCCGACGGCAGGTCCGTCGGGCTATGATTCACGCATCTGGTGGGTAGATGCCGTGGCCGCGACCAACACACGGAAGCAAGCCGATGTCGCTGCGCTGAACGTCCTGGTAGTCGACGACGACCCGGACGTCTGCGAGTACCTGGGTGATTTCCTGGGGTCCGAGGGCTATCAGGTCAAGCTGCTGCAGGACCCGACCAAGACCCTCGACGCCCTGCGCGCCGACGAGTTCCACGTCGTGGTCCTCGACCTGATGATGCCCAAGCTGTCGGGCATCGACCTGCTCGGCCTGATCCGGGCCGAGGACGACGACCTCGCCATCATCATCCTGACCGGCTACCCGAGCCTCGAGACCGCGACCTCGTCGATCGAGCACGAGGTCTCGGCGTACATCCACAAGCCGTTCTCGGTCGACGACTTCCGCGAGGCGATCATCCGCATCGCGCGCAAGAAGGGCCTCATCCTCCGCAAGGAGGACGAGCTCCACGCCGCGATCGGCCGGCAGATCCGCGAGATGCGCAAGGGCCGCGGCCTGACCCTGAAGCAGATGTCGCGGCGGACCCAGCTCTCGGTCTCGCTGCTCTCGCAGATCGAGCGCGCCGAGTCGAGCGCCAGCATGTCGTCGCTGTTCAAGGTCGCGACCGCGCTCGACGTGAAGCTGGCCGAGCTGCTCGGCGACTTTTAGGCCGCCTGACCTCACGGCGCGCGATCCGCTGGGTCACGACGCGGCTAGCGCGAGTCACTCAGCGGCAGGTCGTCCACGCGCGCTGCAGCTCGGTGACCACGTTGCCCTCGGCGTCGACCTCGAGCTTGTAGCTGAAGTGCGCCACGAGGTTCGGCCCGCCGCCCTGGCTGACGAGGTTCAGGTGGTTGGTCCGCGTGTAGGTGGCCGGGCCATTGACGGTCACGGTCGAGGTGCTGCCCCAGGTGCCGGCGGCGTGGTAGGTGCGGCCGGTCACCAGGCCAAGGCCGCTGACGCCGGCGTAGTTGTCACGCTCGGTCCAGCGACCGGTCTGCTGGTTGCGGTTCCACTGCCACTGCGTCACCTGGTGCAGCTCGCCGAACAGCAGGACGTCCTCGGCGACGCACGGCAGGTAGCCCCAGGCCTCGAGCGGGTAGCGGGTGCTGGTCGTGGTCACCGTCACCGGCGGGTTGGGGCCGCGTAGGGTGATCGGCGTCCGGGCCTCGTTGTTGCTGCCGTCGAGGTCGAGGGTGTGACCACCCTGGTGCTGAGCCTGGGTGTAGGAGGAGAAGGTCCCGCCGAGGCTGGGCTGGGCCACGATCACCAGCGTGGTGCTGGCGCCAGTTGCGAGCGTGCCGAGCTCACACCAGGCCGCGTTGTCGGCGTTGGTACAGCTCGCGCCCTGGCTCGGCGCGAGCGAGCGGATGGTCATCGACGAGTCGAGGTAGTGCTCGACGACGACCCCGTTGGCGGCATCGGGGCCATGGTTGGTGACCGTGATCCGGTAGGTGACAGGGTCGCGGAACAGGTAGCGAGCGCTGGTGGCGGCGACGGTGACGCCGACGTCCGCGAACCGGGGCTGGTAGGGGTAGAAGCGGCGGACCGAGACGTTGTTCGCCGGGTCGGGGTCGAGCTCGGCGCCGGTCAGCGTCGCCGTGACCACGACGTCGCCGAGGCCGGTCGGCAGGAAGCTGGCGGCGGCCACCGAGACGTCGTCGAAGGGCACCTTCGGACCGTAGGTGCAGTCGACCCGGGTGTCGCTCACCACCACGCACTCCGCGGCCAGCGGGCTGGTGAAGTGCGCCGGACCGGTCAGGCTGAGCGCGACGCGGAAACCGGACGAGTCGCCGGGCCCGTAGTCCTCGACGAAGAAGCGGGTGACCGCGGGGTAGCCGATCGCCACCTCACCGAGCACGCCGCCGGGCGGCGGCTTGACCACCTTGCCCGGGTAGATGGCGAGGTCAGCGATCGGCTGATCGTACACATCGACGAGCGCGGTCGCCTGGTTGTCGCTCGGTTCGCGCTCGGGCTGGTCGGCGGCGACGGTCGACGTGATCGTGATCCGGCCGACCGCGGTCGGGTGGATAAAGATGCGGCTGACGTAGTTGCGGTCGAGCTCGGCGGTCGCCAGCAGGCAGTCGTAGGCGGCGTGGCCCGGCGTCTCGCTGAACGTGCAGCCCACGATCGGATCGGCGACGTTACCGATCGGCGCGAACGCGCCAGTCACGTCCAGGTGGACGACGACGTTGGTCGGGGCCACGGCGCTGTCGGGGCCGGCCCTGAAGCCGAAGTACACCTCGACGTCGGCGCCGAGCCTCGCGAAGCGGGCCCCCCCGGCCCAGGTCACCAGGTTGACCGGGTCGCTGGCCAGCGCCTGCTCGGCGCCGCCAATCGCGGTGGGGTCGGTGCAGCTCGCGAGGGCGAGCGCGGCCGGCAGCAGCAGCTTGTTGAGGGTTCGCATCGAGGCACGGTCCTTGGTTGGGTGAAGGTGATCGCGGCAGCGCGTCGGCGGGGTCGACGTGACTCCGATCGCCACGCCGCCCGCACCCTAGCCACCCGCGCTCGCCGCCGATAGCGCATGAACATGCGCCCCCCGGGCGCACGAGGTCGCGCGAGGCCGCGACCGCCTCCTCGGCGGGTCGCCGCGACGGCGCGCCGCCGGTCAGGGGACCTTGGTGATCCGGCCATCGACCGTGGGGCTGATCGTGCCCAGCGCCCGGATGTAGTCGAGGACCACGTCGGCCATCACCTCGCGGGTCACGCCCTGGCCGTCGTTGAGGACCGCGTAGAAATCGCCGCCGTCGTTGATGAAGTCGTTGGTGACGAAGCTGTAGCTGGTGGCGTCGGGCGGGAGCGGCGTCCCGTCGGTGAGGGCGACCGAGAGCACCCGCGCGCCGGCCGGCGCCGAGCAGCGGAAGCTGAAGCGGAAGCCGGAGATCTGCGGGAACCGGCCGTCGGCGCCGAGGCAGGTGGCGGCGTTGATCCGGCTCACCCCGTTCTCGAGCGCCGCCCAGAGCTGGGCCCCGGTGACGGTCCGGGTGACCACGCTGTTGCCGAACGGCAACAAGGTGAACACGTCGCCGACCACGAGATCATAGGGTGGGCCGACGGCGTAGCCGGCGCTGGTGCGGCGCAGGCCGTGGTTCGTCGGCGCGTACGCCGACGGCAGCGGCGCCCGCAGGCCGCCGCCGTTGGTGAGCGCGAGCTGGACGCCGTAGCGCAGCCGGAGCGCGTCGGTGACCAGATCGCCGATCGCCACCTCGCCCCTGCGCTCGACGTTGCCGCCACGGGCGAAGACGCCGGTGGCCACGCCGATCGGGACGTCGAACTGGACGCTCAGCGCCGCGCGGAACGGCGCCAGCATCGCGACGATCGCCGGGTCGGGGACGACCGCGCTCGCGAGCGGAGTGACGAACGTCGCGCTCCGGGCGGCGACGCGGCCGCTGCGCGCGTCGACGGTGAGCGTGACCCGGGCGTAGGTCACGCCCAGGCTGCGATTCTCGAGCACCAGCGCGCCGCCGTGGATGCCGCTGTACTGCACGTTGGTGTGATCGCCGAAGATCACGTCGAAGCCGGTGAGCTGGTTGGCGAAGTCGATGAGTGGGCCGCTGGCGAGACCGGTGGCCGGATCGATCGACTCGACGCCGAGGTGGCAGATGACGACGACCACCTTCGCCCCATGCGCTCGGGCCCGGGCGCGGGCCCGGTTGACGGCGCGGACCGGCTCGGTCACCGCGAGGTTGCCGAAGCTGCCGGGCGGGACCAGCGTCGGCGCCTCGGGGTTGGTGATGCCGACCACCCCGACCTTGACGCCACCGACGTCGAAGATCCGGTACGGCGCCACGCCGGTCAGGCTGGGCGCGTGCTCGTCGTCGTCGTGCTCGCCATCGTCGTGCTCGCCATCGTCATGATCGCCCTCCTGGTCGTCGTCGTCGCCGTCCACGCGGTCATCGTCGCGCTCGCGGAGGTTCGCCGCGAGATAGCCGAACGGGCGGCCCGGCTGGACCCCGGCCGGGGCGCCGGCAAGATCGATGAGGGCCTGCAGGTGGGCGAGGCCGCGGTCGAAGTTGTGATTGCCGAATCCGTCGACGTCGAAGCCCATCAGACGCTGGGCCAGGATCGCCGGCCGGTCGTCGAAGAAGCCGGACAGCGGCGGGCTGGCCCCGAACGCGTCGCCGGCGGTGACAGTCAGCGTGTTCGGGTTGGTGGCGCGCTCGGCAGCGAAGTACGACGACAGCACCGCCGCGCCGCCGACACCGCTGACCGGATCGAGTTGGGCGTGCCAGTCCGAGACGTCGAGGAGCTGGATGGTCGTGGTCGGCCTCGGGCCGGCCGTCGCCCGCTCGCCGCCGGCCATCGCCGCCAGCAGGACCGCGGCCGCCTGCACCCATCGGAACGTCGACACCTTGCTTCGAGCTTTCATCGGTTCAATCCCCCTCGGTCGGTTTGCGAACGCCGCACTGTCGCCGCCCGCGCGCGGCCGCGACAGCGCATGAACATGCGCCCCCCTGATCTGGCGAGCCTCGACTACCCGGGCCCGACCGGCTCGCCCGCCGGCTGCTCGAGATCAGCGGGAGCGTCCTCGGTGGCCAGGCCGGCGGCCCGATCGCGCAGCTCGATCATCTCCCGGTGCGTCAGGCGCGCGAGGTCACGGGCGGCCTCCGCCATCGGGTCGAACGGCAGGCCGCCGCAGCGGAGGCCCAGCGCGCGCAGGCGAGGCTCACGGAGGAGCGCGTCGAGCTCGTCGACGTCGGCCTCGATCGCACCCGACGCCAGCAGCTCGTGCCGACGCTCGCTGGACAGCCCCTCGGGCGGTTCCGCCAGGCGCGCGCACACCCGCGCGTTGACGGCGTCCACGTCAGCAGAGCCGGTCACCCGGCGCGCGATGTCGTCGATCCTCGCCGCCGCGTCGAGCTGGAGTCCGATGACCTGCTCCCACGCGCGGCCCTGGAGCGCCAGGCCCTCGGCGCTCCCCGCCATGCGGGCTCCGAGCCACTTGCCCTGGATGAGCGAGAGCTGCGCGTCCCAGGTCGCCATGCGCATCATCGTCTGCAGCAGGTCCAGCGCGGCCTGCGCGATCGGGTCGGGGTGCTCGATGCGGATCTCGGGTGCGTCCAGCGGCACGTCATCGAGGAAGTGTGGATCCGGCGCCGGCGGATCCATGGCCTGCCGGTACGCCCCCTTCGCGAGGTTCAGATCGGCCGGGATCTCGATCTCCCACCACAGAAACACGATCACGATGACGATCGCGGCGATCACGGCCACGGCCGCCCACCGCTCCTTGGCGGCAGAGACCTCGACGCGGACCAGCGGCCCGCCGCTCACGACCTCGGGATACGCATTGCCGTACACGTCGACGATCTTGACGCTCCCGTAGTAGTGGAAGTACTTCCTGTGGGCCGACGCGGTCGTGCCGTAGATCGGCGAACCGAGCATCCAGAAGAACTGCTTCGCGGCCACCGTCAGGTCGAGCGACTGCGTCTGGCCGGGTGCGAGCGGGCCGGAGACGGTGCGGACGTCGGCGTCGACGTCGAGCTCGTGCGCGTCCTTCGAGTTGTGCTGCGCCTCGACAAGACGCCACTCGACGCGGGCGACCCGCGCACACGCGAAGGCGTTCCGGTAGCGCACCCGGATCTGGTACGGCCGGTTCCAGCCTGGGTCGCCGGGGCCCTCCCCCCAGAGCAGGTGGTGCGTGAATGACTGCGGTGGCGGCATGTAGCCCTCACCGACCGGCGGTAGCAGCGGCGGCCCCAGCAGGGGCAGCGCCACGTCCTCGAGCACGACCTGGATCCAGGTCACCGCCGAGAACGGCCCCGCGCTCGGCCCGTTGGTCGTGCAGACCAGGGTGAGGCGCTTGAAGCCCGCGAGGTAGAAGCCGTCATCGGGCGAAGTGAACGCGAGCAGCCGCGGTGCGACCGCGCCCGCCGCCGAGATCGGCACCGCCGGATCCTCGAACAGGAGGCGCCGTTCGTAGCGGACCGGCTCCGTCAACGGGATCGGCTTGTCGTAATAGATCGCCGCCCGCAGCGACGTCCCCACGTCGCCCACGTACCAGGCAGCGCCGGCGGGCGGGCCGAACGACCACTGCAACTCGATCGGGCAGCCTGGGAAGATGCGGTCGTAGCGGCGCAGGAACTCACCCGCACGCGACGGCGCTCGCGGGTGCAGGCTCGCGGTCGGCCCCGGGACCGACAGGCGGATCGTCTCGGCGGTGGCGCTCGCGCCCAGATCGGGCCGGAGCAGTTCGAACAGGTTCGCTCGATCGGACATGATGACCTCCTGGGGGTAGCAGAGCTGAACGCACCGTAGCGACCCGCGATCGGCGGCGACAGCGCATCGACATGCGCCCCCCCACGAGACAACGCGCCGCCCCGCCCGGACCGGTCGCCGCAGGCTCGTGCAGCGGGCACAGCGATGCAACGGCCCCGGTCGCTCGAACGTGATCAGGGCAACGGCGCGGCGACGAACGCGGGCCTCGGGCACGAGGGTGTGGAGTCCACGTTCACGTTGATGGCGGGCCAAGAGCCGGGAATCGGGGTCGGATTCTGAGCGCGGGTCGTCGACGCGGCAGTGACTCAGGGCATCGCGTCGGGGCTGTCGAGGTGAAGGCGATCGGTGTTGACCGCCTGGGCCAGGCGGAGACGGGCGGCGAAGGCGTCATCGGGGTGCATCACCGCGAGGTCGGCGCGCAGGGCGTCGGCGCCGGCGCGATCGAGTTGCCCGCGCTCGATGGTGTGGTCGATCGCCTGGTCGATGCGGGCGGCGGCCTGGGCCTGCGCGGGAGTTGGGGGGATCGGCGCCGGACGCGCGGCCTCGGCGGCGGCCTCGGGGTCACCCTGGGCCTTCGCCGCGGCCTCCATCGTGGCGCGCTCCTCGGCGAGCTGGTCGCGGACCGCCGTGCGCAGCTCGCGGCGCAGCGTGGCAACATCGAGCGCGGCTGCCGAGCTCGGGCCGGTGACCAGACTGGGAGGTATGACGCTCGGCGCCGGCGCGGTGGCTGACGTTGCGACGCCCGAGCCGCGGAGCGGACCCGCGATCAGCAGGCCGACGGTGAGGAACGCCACGGCGACGGCGCCATGGACGGCGAGGGAACGGACGCGCATGGTGAGCTCCGGCTCGACGGTTCGAGGGGGGGGGTCGGCGAGCGGCGGCGGTTACCAGGTCAGCGTCTCGCTCTCGCCGTTGATGGCGCCGACGTTCGAGCCGTTGTTCACCAACAGGTCGACGCACGTGCCGTTTGCACTCCAGGTGACCCAGACCTCGGAGTTCCGCGTGATCGACTCGGCCCGCCGAACGATGGACGGGTTGTTCGAGTAGCACTGCCGCGTACGGCCCGTGGAGTCGCTGACGTAGCAGCGCACGTAGTCGTTCCAGTTGGTCGGCGCGATCCACGTTCCACTTGCAATGGAGCCGACAACCACCCATGAACCGCCGCCGCCGCCCGTCCACCAGTTGGTCAGCACGGCGTACTGCGTGGCGCCGTACGCAATGCAGCCGATGTACTGGACCGAGTCGTCGCTGCCGCGGACGTCGAGCAGCGCACCGTCGGCGCGTCCACTACCAGCGACGTAGTCGGTGATCTCGACTGGATGGGCTTGCGCTCGATACCCGGCCTCCGCCGGCGTGGCGGCCAGGGCGACGGTGACGAACAGGGTGAGGGTGCTGGCGAACGCGTGGTGATGCTTCATGCCCCGCACCGTAGCGACCCGCGATCCCCGGCGACAGCGCATCAACATGCGCCCCCGTCGTTCTCGCCCTCGCCGCGATCGCGAGCGGGCGCTATCGGTCGATCGGGAGCCGCAGGGTCACGCGGGTGCCGCCGCCGGGTGGCGACTCGATGACCAGCGAGCCGCGGGCGGCCGCGGCGCGGGCGCGCATGTTGCGGAGGCCGTTGCCGTTCGGAGTCGCCGCCGGATCGAGGCCGCGGCCGTCGTCCTCGACGACGACCTCGAGCTCGCCACCCCGCCGACGGACCTGGATCTCCACGCGCTGCGCCCCGGCGTGTCGGGCGACGTTGTTGATCGCCTCCTTGCACATCAAGTACAGGTGGCGGCGCTGATCGGGATCGAGCCTGATGCGGTCGGGATCCGCCGGCGCGTGCAGGGCCCAGGTAATCCCGCGACTCTCGAGGACGTCGCCGGCGAAGCCGCGCAGCCGGACCAGCACCTGCGCGAGATCGTCGCGCGCCGGATCGGTCGACCACACGATGTCGCTGGCGACGTCGACCAGCTCGCGCGCGCTCTTGCCGATGTCGTCGACCACCTCGCCGACCGGCCGCCCGCCGGCGCCCCGGGCCGCGACCTCGGCCAGGATCGAGATCCGCGACAGACTGGCGCCGAGGTCGTCGTGCAGATCGGTGGCGATGCGGGTGCGGACCCGCTCGACCGCGATCAGGTGCTGCACGCGCCAGCGGTAGAGTCGCCAGCCAAGCAGCGCGAGCAGCGCCGCGACCAGCGCGATGAACCATGGCCGGCGCCACAGCGGCGGTCGCACGTCGACGACGACGCTGGCAGGCGCCGAGACCTCGCCACCCGGATAGCGGGCGCGGACCAGGAACCGGTAGTGGCCGGGCGCGAGGTGGGCGTAGTGGACCTCGCGGCTGCGGCCGAACGGGCCCCAGTCGCGATCGGCGCCCGCGAGCTTGTACTGGTACTCGACCGCCAGCCCGGACTCGAAGCTCGGGCTGGTGAACTCGAGGTCGAGCTGGCCATCGCTGGCCGCCAGCGAGATCGCCGCCGCCGACCGCGCGCCGCCCATCGCCAGCGGTCGCACCGTGCCCCCGGCGCGGATCGACATCAGGTACGCGATCGGCGGCGCGATCGCGCGATCGTCCTCGGGGTCGAGCCGGGCCAGGCCGCTCACCGTGGCGAACCACAGCGAGCCCCGCCGGTCACGCAGCCCGTCCTGCACGAGGTCGCTGGGCAGACCATCGGCCGTCGACAGGTGGCCGACCGCGCCGGTCACCGGATCGATCCGGTCGACGCCGTGCATGGTGCCGACGGAGATGCGCCCACGGGCGTCCTCGACCAGCGCCAGCGTGAGATCGGTGGTGAGCCCGGTCGCGGTGGTGTAGCGGGTGACCCGCGGCCGGTCGCTCGCGGGCTCGTCGAGCCGGACGACGCCACCGGACGTCGCAACCCACAGCCGGCCGAGATGGTCGACGAGCAGCGCCCAGATCGCCGGGCCCGGCAGCCCGTCGGCCGTGCCGAAGACCCGCAGCCCGTCCGTCGAACCGCGCGGCAGCCGGACCAGCCGGCCGTCGTCGTAGCCCAGCCAGACGCCGCCGCTCCCGTCCTCGGCGAACGCCCACACCGGGCTGGTCGGCAGCGCCGGATCGCGCACCGCGACGACCCGGTTGCTGGCGCGGTCCCAGCGGGCGATCCCGTTGGGGCTCATCGTGCCGATCCAGACGTCCCCGCGGCTGTCCTCGAACATGCGCAGCACGTCGCGCCCGGGCAGGCCCTCGGGCACGCCGAAGAAGTCGGGCACGGTCGTGGCCAGGTCCTCGAAGCGTAGGACCCGCGGGTAGTGGGCGGCCCCGAGCGAGGTCGCGTACCACCAGCGCCCATCGCGATCGACCAGCTCGATCTGGTTGATGCCCCAGGCCCCCGCCAGCGGGATCCGGTCGGGCATCTTCGGCCGCACCGCGACAAACCGGTCGCCGGCGAGCCGGTTGAGCACGTGCATGCCGGCGTAGGTGGTCGCGTGGATCGTGCCCTCGCCGTCCTCCATCACGGCGAAGACGCTGCTGGTGTCGAGCCCGTCGCGGGTGTCGAAGCTCACCAGCCCGCGCGGCGCCAGCCGGACCGCACCGGCGGCCTGGCTCCCGAACCACAGGTTGCCAGCGCGATCCTCGGCCACCGGCGCCAGGTCGTCGGGGAAGCCCTGGCTCGCGCCGAGCGCGGTGAAGCGTTCGCCGTCGAAGCGGACCAGGCGGTGCGCGCCGAACCACAGGTTGCCACGCGAGTCCTCGCCGATGCCCCACCACACGCCGTGGGCGGGAAAGCCCGTATCGTCGCCATATGCGATCAGCTCACCGGGGGCGGCCGGCAACCGGAGCGAGCCGTCGGCAGCGTGGGCCGGACCGGCCGCGTCCCACAGCGCGACCCCCTCGGCGACGAGCCGCGTGCCCGGCGCGGGTGGCATCAACGCGAGCACGTGCTCCTCGACCGAGCCGACCCACAGCCGACCCCCGCGATCGACGTGCACGCCGGGCGTCCGGTCGTCGGACATCGCCGGCGTCCGCACCCGGTAGCGCTCGACCGCGCCGTCCTCGGTCCGGCGGATCAGCCCCGAGCCGGTGCCCAGCCACAGCGAGCCCGCGCGATCTTCGGTGATGGCGTAGACCGGCAGCTGACGCCCGGCCCCCAGCGCCACCGCGCCGATCGCGCCACCAGGGCCCATCCGCCACAGGCCGCCCTCGGTCCCCAGCCATACCCGCCGCTGGCTGTCCTCGAACAAGGTCAGGACCGAGTCGTCGGCCGGGCGCGAGCCGACGTGGACGGCCGTGAAGCGCGGACGGGTGCCGGTCGCGTCGGGATCGAGCCGGGCCAGGCCGCGCTCGGTCGCGACCCACACCGCGCCGTCGTGGGTCACGCGCACCGCCGCACAGCTCGACGACGGCAGGCCGTCGGCCACTCCGAAAGTCTCGAACCGCACGCCGTCGAATCGATTGAGCCCGTCGATCGTCGCGAACCACAGGAAGCCGCGGCCGTCGCTGACGATGGAGTTGACCCGCGCGCTTGCCAGCCCCTCGCCGGTGTCGAACCGGCGCACCGGCAGCCGCTGGGCCTGGGCGACTCCGACGAGCATCGCCAGCGCCAGCGCCGCGCACGCGCACCGGAGCCTGGGCGAGGCCATCACCGAGGGATCGCACGCGGTCGCGGGCGGCGCAACGAGGTCGCCTCCACCGGCGGCGCCATGGTCACCGCAGGATGCCCGCCTTGATCGCCTTGGCCACCGCCTCCGACTTCGAGTGGACGTGCAGCTTGTCGTAGATGCTGCGCACGTGGTTGCGGATGGTGTTGATGCTGATCCCGAGCTGACCGGCGGCGTTGAGGTAGCTGTAGCCGTCGGCGAGGAGCGCGAGCATCTTGAGCTCCTGCGGGGTCAGCGCGTGACCGGCCGAGGGCTGGGGGCGGACCTGGCGGAACACGTCGACGACCTGACGAGCGATCTCGGGCGACATCGGCGCGCCGCCGGCGTGGACCTCGCGGATCGCGTCGAGCAGGCGGGCCGGCGGAGTCTTCTTCAGCAGGTAGCCGTGGGCGCCGTTGCAGATCGCCGCGAAGACGTGGTCCTGCTGATCGTAGACCGTGAGCATGAGGATCGCCGCGGCCGGATGGAGCGCGCGCAAGCGCGGCACCGCGTCGGTCCCGGACATCCCCGGCAGGTGGATGTCGAGCAGGATCACGTCGGGGTGACCGCCGCGATCGGCCAGCGCCTGCTCGACCGAGCCGTGCCGTCGAGCACAGCGCAGATCGGCCTCGGCCGCGATCAACTGGCCGAAGCCCTCGCGCAGCGCCCGATCGTCCTCGACGATCATCACCTCGATCGGCATCGCGCACGAGTATCACCGATCCGGCGGCCCTGGCAGCGCATGGCCATGCGCCCCCGGTTCCTAGGCCGGTTCGCGATCGTGCCCGGGCGAGTCGGGGCGGGTCAGCCGCCACAATCCGGCGGCGGCCAGCAGCGCGAGCCCGGCGAGGCCGAACAGCGGCAGCGGCCGCAGGTGACGGCCACCGACGACGGCGACCGAGACCGCGGGCGGACCGGCGGGCGGCGGCGGCGCGACCGACGGTGCGGCGACCGCGACGGCGGCACCAGGCGTGACCGCCGGCGGCTCGTGCTCGCCCCAGGTCACGGTCTCGATCGGCGTGCCATCGCTGCGCACCGCAGTCACCTCGACCACGTCGCCGAGGATGTGGATGCGGAGGTAGTGGTGGACGGCCTCGAGCCGAGCGACCACCGCGGCGTCGATCGGGTTGACCCGCTTGCCGACCCCGTACAGCGGGGCGCCGCCGCCGCCGGACACGAAGTAGTGGACGCCGCCGTGCTCGGCCCGCTGGTAGCCGTGGTCGTGGCCGGAGAACACCGCGCTGACGCCGTACTGCTCGAACAGCGGCGCCCACTTCTCGCGCAGCGAGTTGAGGCCGCCGTGGGACGAGATCGAGTACACCGGGTGGTGCATGATCACGAACAGGTGATGAAGGGTCGGGTCCTGGGTGTAGCCTTGGAGCTGGCGCTCGAGCCACGCGGTCTCGTCGGTCATGGCGTAGCTCGGCGTGTTGGACTCGAGCACGATGACCCGGACGGGGCCGTAGGTGAACGCGTACTGGCCCGGCTGCTGGCGCCCGGCGGGCGGGTTGAAGAGCTGCTCGATCCACTCGCTGCCGTCGTTGTCGATGTCGTGGTTGCCGAGCGCCGGGTACATGACGTTGTCGGCCAGCAGCGGGCCCTCGATGTCGAAGAACTGCTTCCACAGCTTCTCGTCGCCGCCGTCGAACACCATGTCGCCGGTGCTGAGGATGAAGTCGGGGACCTCGGCCCGGACCCGCTCGACCAGCTCGTAGTGGGCGACGGCGTCGGACCGACTGTCGCCGAACACGACGAAGGTCACCGGCACCTGGGCGCCAGGCTCGGGCGCGGTGGTCAGCTCGCCGGTGGCGGTTTCGGCGCCGGAGGTGACCGTGTAGCGGTAGCGGGTGGCCGGGCGCAGGCCGTCGACCCGGACCCGGGGCGAGACCGCCGCCGGGACGTCGACCTTGTGCTGGCCGTCAGGGCCGTCGACGACCACGGTCGCCGCGGACGAGCCCCGGTTCTTCCACATCAGCAGCACGCTGTCGGCCCGCGCGTCCTGCAGGTACGGCCGGCGCTCGAAGTCGGCGGCCGCGGCGGTCGGCACCGCCAGCGCGACCGCGACCAGGAGGGACCACCGACGCATCCGTTCAAGATAGCCGAATCCGACGCCGGATCGGAAGTTCAGCGATACCGGCTGCGGGCCATCAGCGCCACCAGGTCACGGGCGCTGTCCTTGCGGTAGCCGCGGGCTTCGAGCCCGGCCAGCGCCCCCTCGGCCCGGATCCGCGCGTCGGCGGCCAGGCCCACACCTTCGTTGGTGAGGAGCAGCGCCAGCTCGTCGACGCCCGCGGCGATCGCCTTCTTGTGCTTCTCGAAGTAGGCGTCGCGCAGCTTGCGCAGGTGCTCGGCGAAGATGTCGGACAGCACCGGCTTCTGGCCGAGGTGGTCGAGCGACCAGGCGCCGATCTTCGCGATCATGCCGCCGCGCACGTCCTCGGGCTTGCCGGTCAGGCCCAGCGTCTTCTCGACCTCGCGCAGCATGCCCTCGTCGGCGTCGTCCATCCGGCCGGTGCCCGGGTTGCGCAGCTTCTCCTTGCGCAGCCAGTGGGTGACGTGGCTGATGTAGCGCTCGAACACCCGCAGGTACTCGCTCTCCTCGATGAGCCCGAGCGCGGCCCGGACGTCGTCGTCGACGCGATCGAGCAGCCGGTCCTTGACCTGATCGATGAAGCGCTTGTGATCGTGGTAGCCGCCGGGCTGGACGTCCTGGCGCAGGAACTCGTAGAGCGAGCCCTGGCGCGACAGCTCGGCCAGCTCGTCGAGGATCGCCAGCGGCGAGACGTAAGTGTAGCGCGGTGACGCCGCGGCGTTGAGCAAGGCGCCCTGGACCTCGCGCGGCGACGCGCCGATCCGGCCCTCGTAGTTGGGGTAGGTCTCGCTCTCGCCGTACAGCGCCTTGATCTGCTGGGTGAGGTCCTTGGCGGCGGCCGCCGAGGTCCCGGGCGGAATGCGGCCGGTGGCGTAGAGCTCGGCCTTCTCGAGCGGGCCAAGCTTGCCGATCACCTCGGTCAGGGTCGACGGGTAGCGCTCGAGCTGCGGCCGGCGCATGCGGGTCAGCACCGCCCACAGCGCGGCCACGAACGCGGCGTGGGGCGCGATGTGGCGGTCGGCGGCTGCCTCGCGCAGCTTGTCCGCGTACAGCGCCTCCTCGTGGCGGACGTCGAGGATGTACGGCACCCGGACCAGCTCGAGCCGGCCCTTGAAGCTGGCGAAGTCGGGGATCTCCTTGAACGCCGCCAGGTGGATCTCGTTGGTCGAGCCGACGAACGTGAGATCGAGGAACAGGATCGCGCTGGCCAGGCCGAC
>JAYVSF010000339.1:0-10753 GCA_043775605.1 Myxococcales bacterium | reverse complement strand
ACGAGCCCGGTCGCCAACACCGGCATCGCCGAGGCCATCTGTCTCACGCCCGCGCCGTAGGATCGCGTCGCCAATGCTCCGGCGCCGGCGTGCGTCGAGCCGCCGGGCTGCGCCACCGGCGCCTGCCTGCCGGCGTGCGAGCTGTACAGCGGGACCGCGCGGGTCCGGCTGGCCGAGGCGCTCATGATCTACGCCGCCCGGACCGCGCCCGGCACCGGCCTGCCCGCGTCGGACGCCCTGTCCGCCGCGCGCATGCTGCAAGCCGTCGCCGATCCGGTCCTGTTCAAGGCGGGCACCTGCATCGAGGACGTCGATCGGGCCGGCCCGATGATCACCTTCGAGCTGCCCGCCCCCGCCGTCACCGACGTTCGCGGCACGATCATGGTGCGGGCCCGCGCCACCGACCTCCTCGACGATCAGCCCACGCTCACCCTCTCGCTCGGCGGCAGCCCGCTGGCCGACGACGATGGCAACCCCGGCAACGACCTCGCCACCGTCACCATCGACACCGCCGCCATCTCGGCCGCGACCCTCACCGTCACCGCCCGCGCCGTCGACGACGCGACCAACGAGACCCTCGCGATGAAGACCTGGGCCATCGACAACGCCGCGCCGGTCGTCACCGTCGCCGCCGACGACTTCTTCGACGACGGCACCGCCTGGTGGATCCGCCCTGTCGGCATGCCCGCCACCGTGCCCACCGGCCCCCGCCTGTCCGGCACCGTCGACGACGCCCACCTCCTCGACCTCCGCGCCCTGGTCGCCGGCAGCGGGCTGACGAGCTGATGAAGGACGCCGGATTCCCGACTCGACCCGGGGCTCCTGCTGGCTCACCAGCACGTACTCGCGCAAGGCCGGGATGCGCTGGTAGTGCGCCCACTTGTCGCTGCGATCGTCCTTCTCGGTCGTGTCGGACAGCACCTCCACAATCACGGTCGGGTTGATCACCGCGTCGTCGTCGTCGGCCGCACGCTCGATGGCGCCGCAGACCACCGTCACGTCGGGGTAGGTCGACCGGCCGGTCGCGACCACGCGCACCCGCAGGTCCGACGAGAACGTGGCGCACGGCCGGCCCCGGAGCGCCTGCCGCAGCTCGCCGCCGATCGCCTGCGCGAGGCGCGCGTGCTCGGGGGAACCACCCGCCATCGCGTACACGAGGCCGTTCACGTACTCGTGCTTGACCATCGCGCGCCGCTCGTCCGCCAGGTACGCGGCGTAGGTCATCTCGCGGATGTCACGAGCCTCCACTTCGCCAGTACCACGCACGATGCTCGCTGCCGCAGGCGGCATCGAGGGGCTACGGCGGCGGGGCGGCGGCGAGCCAGGCGCGGTGGCGGTCGGCGGCGGTGCGCAGCCTGGTGATCGCGGAGATCGCGGACGGCGCGACAATCGACAGCAGCGGCTCGCGCTCGCGGGCGCGGGAGAGCTCGTCGGCGCGGGCGGCGAGGGTGCGGTCGGTGGCGGCGGGATCGGCGGGGCGGCGCTGCTCGGCGACCACCAGCTCGAGCCAGAACCGGCGCAAGCCCGCCTCCTCGTCGGCGAGCGGGCGGGCGAGGTCGGCGGCGGTGGTGGTGTGGTGGAGGCGGGCGATGAGCTCGCGCTCCTGAGCGTGCTCGGGCGCGCGCAGGGTGGCGTACAGCGCGAGCGAGCAGGTGGCCTCGGCGGCGACGATACGCACCAGGCCGTCCTCGGTGGGGGCATAGCCGCGCAGCGCGCCGGCCGCCGGCTGGCCCAGCGCCACCGCCCAGTCGCGGACCAGGTCGGCGAGCGCGCTGCCGACCATGCCCTCGAGCAACGACAGACCCTCGGCCCGGAAGCGCTCGGCGAGCTGCAGCACGGCGTGGAGCTCGGGCGCGTCGGGGTCGGCGCTGGCGACCACCAGCGCCGCGCGAGCGAGGCCGAGGACAGCGAGCAGCTTCAGCGGCGGCGGGGGTGGCGCACCAGGGGCCGCACCGGGGACCGCGGCGGCGGGGACGCCATGCACGCCGGGTGCGCACGACCGCACCGGCAACCGGCCCCGGAGCTGATCCCACGCCACCAGCGCGCCGACCGCGTCGAGGGCGTCGGCCGACAGCGCCTACCGCAGCGCCTGGTCGTGGGGATCGAAGCCGGCCCGCAGCGCGCGCGGCAGCTCGGCGTAATCGATCAGCGCCAGCGCGCGGACCAGCTCGTCGGCCGGGCCGGGCGCGATCGCCGGACGGCCCGCGGCCTCGAGCGCCGCCCACGCCGTCGAGGTCGCCGCCGAGGTCGCCGTCGCTGTCGCCGTCGTCGAGGTCGCCGTCGTCGTCGCCATCGGCGCCCGCCGCGCCCCGCCCTTGCACGCGGCCAGCGCCACCAGCGCCACGACGCCCGGCGCGCGCACAGCCCGCACGACGACCGCTACAGCGCCGAGGTCCACAGCCGGAGCTGGATGTAGGCGTGGACGAACGGCGCGAAGAACAGGACCGCGTCGATGCGATCGAGGATGCCGCCGTGGCCGGGCAGGATCGAGCCCGAGTCCTTCACGCCGACCGAGCGCTTGAGCAGCGACTCGGCGAGGTCGCCCATCTGGCCGAGCGCACCGCCGACGACCGCGAGGACCGCGACGTCGGCCCAGTTGAAGATGCCGTCGAGGCGGAAGTGCTTCATGGCCGCACCGGCGGCGAACGAGCCGGCGAGGCCGCCCCACGCGCCGGCCCAGGTCTTCTTGGGCGAGACCGCAGGGTAGAGCTTGCCCTTGCCGAGGAAGCGGCCGGCGAAGTACGCGCCGGTGTCGCCGGCCCACACCACCGCGAGCACGAACAGCACCAGGTCGCCGCCGGCCGCGCCGCCGTCACGCTTGAGCTCGGCGGCGGTGGTGAGCAGGATGCCGGCGTAGACGATGCCGAACACGGTGAACGCCATGCGCGGCGCGACCGTGGTCAGGTCGCCGTAACGGAACAGGTAGTAGAGCATCGGCGCGATCACCGCGAGGCCGAGCACCGCGTGCCGGCTGTCAGCCAGCACCAGCCAGGCGCCGTGCTGCGGCAGCGCCAGCGGGTGCATCCAGTAGAACGCGGCCACGGTCAGGGCGCCGAGCGCAAGGCTGACCGCACGATCGGTCTTGTCGGCGAGGGTCATCGCGAACAGCTCGCTCATCGCCACCAGCGAGGCGGCGAAGATCAACCCCCACGTGTAGATCGGGTTGCGCTGGTAGAGGGCCAGCAGCAAGATCGGCACGGCGACCACTGCGACCAGGAAACGAGAGGCGAGGTTGCCGAGGGCCACGGCGCAGGCAGTAACCCCGCGCGGGCCAGGCCGTCAAGCGCGCGGAGGTCAGCCCGCCGGGTCGGGCGCGGGCGCCGGCTCGACATCGCTGCCGAGCTGGGCCGAGGTCAGCCCGAACCGGCGCTCGCGGTGGGCGTACGCCTCGAGGCACTCGTAGAGGTGGCGGCGGCGGAAGTCGGGCCACATCACGTCGACGAACATCAGCTCGGCGTAGGCCGACTCCCACAGCAGGAAGTTGGAGATGCGCTGCTCGCCGCTGGTGCGGATCAGGAGGTCGAGCGGCGGCAGGCCCGCGGTCGGCAGGCTGGCGCCGAACCGCTCGACGTCGATGGCGCCGATCGCGAGCTCACCGGCGACGGCGGCGGCGGCCAGGGCCTGCGCGGCGGCGGCCAGCGACTCGCGTCCGCCGTACGACAGCGCGAGCGTGAGGACCATGCCGCGGTGGCCGGCCGACTCCGCGCGCAACGCGTCGAGCGGCGCCTTCACCATCGGCGGCAGGCGGTCGAGCTCGCCGATCGCGTGCAGCCGGATCTGGTTGTCCATGATCTCGTCGTGCTCGTCGCGCAGGTAGTCGCGCAAGAGCTCCATCAGCGCCAGGACCTCGTCGCCGGGCCGGGCCCAGTTCTGGACCGAGAACGCGTACAAGGTCAGGGCCTCGACGCCGAGCTCGCGGGCCGCGCGGGTGATGTCGCGGACGCTCTCGGCGCCGACCCGGTGGCCCTCGATGCGCGGCGCTCCGCGGAGCTGGGCCCAGCGACCGTTGCCGTCCATGATGATGCCGACGTGACGCGGCAGCGAGGGTGCGAGGGTCATGACGGCACGGACGACGCGACGGCCAGCGACGTGAGGCCGCTGCGGTAGCATGCGCCGACCCGGCGTTGCAACCACCCCCATCATCTCGTAACCTCGACAGAGTAGGCCCCAAACCGGGATAGAACATGGGCATCTTTTCCAGGCTCGGCACGCTCATCAAGAGCAACATCAACGATCTCATCACGAAGGCTGAAGATCCGGAGAAGATGCTCAACCAGGTGCTGCTCGAGATGCAGCAGCAACTTGGTGACGCCAAGAAGGCGGTCGCGGTCGCGATCGCCGACGAGAAGAAGCTGCAGAAGCAGGCCTCGGCCGAGACCGAGAAGGCGAAGGAGTGGGAGCGCAAGGCGATGGTCGCGGTCCGCGCCGGCGACGACGGCCTGGCCCGTCAGGCGCTCGCTCGCAAGCAGGAGCACGACACCATCGCCGAGCAGTACCAGACGCAGTGGGCCTCGCAGAAGCAGGCGGTCGAGAAGCTCAAGGACGCGCTGCGCCTGCTGAGCAACAAGATCGAGGAGGCCAAGCGCAAGAAGAACATCCTCATCGCGCGCAAGAAGCGCGCGGAGGCCCAGCAGCAGATCGCCAGCACGATGCAGGGGCTCGGCGACACCAGCGCGTTCGACACGTTCGACCGGATGTCGGAGCGGATCGCGCTGATGGAGGCCGAGGCCGAGGCCGGCGCGGAGCTGGCTGGCGAGCTGTCGGGCGACACCCTCGAGTCGAAGTTCCTGGCGCTCGAGGCCGGCGGCGGCGGCGACGACGAGGCCCTGGCCGAGCTGAAGTCCAAAATGGGGCTGGCGCTGCCGGCGGGCAAGGCCAGCGCGGCGCCGCAGCTCAAGGCCGGCGAGCCGGTCAAGGAGGCCGCGCACGAGGCTGAACCGGCATCGACGGCCGGGCTGACCGCCGAGGATCTGAAGGAGCTCGAGGACCTGGACCTGTCGGAGTTCGAGCAGAAGCTCGACGCCCGCGAAGCCAAGGACAAGAGCGCCGCGAAGTAGGCGGTGGCGTCCGGTCGTCGACGGCCAGGTGTCAGCCGACGCGGCACCGGCGTCTCGATCCAGCCCGGGTCCGTGAATGGTTCGCCACACCGCCGGGCTAACCTGCCGAACTTGGCTGGCGGGGATCGGGAACGGCGCTTGCTTGAGGGAGAGGGTATGACTCGCACCTGGCTGGCCGCGCTGCTGCTGCTGTCGTCGCTCGTGAGCGTGGCGCCGGCGCGCGCCGAGGGGCCCGCCACGGCCTCGTCGGCGGCGTCCAGACCGGCGAAGCGATTCGCCAAGGTCCCGTTCCGCGTGGTGAAGCTCTTGCCCGCGACCCAGCAGGCGCTGGTGTACGACCGCGATCAGAAGAAGCACGTGGTGGTCCAGGTCGGCGATCCGCTGGGCACGTTCGAGGTGGTGGACGTCGACGACGAAGAGCTGGTGCTGACGCGCGATGGCCGCGAGCTGGTGCTGCTGGTCGATCCGGGCGCGCCCAGGCCACGCGCGATCCTGATCCCGGCCCCGCACGCGCCGACCCAGGCGCCCGCGCCGACGGCGCCCGGCCTGCAGGACCCCTACGGTCTGGCCGGAGCCGCCCCGGCGGCCCCGGTGCCGACGGCGACCGCGACGCCGGTGGCGCTGCCTCCGCTCGACCCCTACGCCGCCGTAGCGACGACGGTCGCGGCCCCCGCGGCGCCCGCCCCCCTCGATCCCTACGGCCCCTCCGGGACCCCCACGGCGGCGCCCGCGCCCGCGCCCGCGCCCGCGCCCGCGCCCCTCGATCCCTACGCCCCCTACGCCGGCGCCGGGACGACGATCGCGGCGCCCGCGATGCCCGCGCCGCTCGATCCCTACGGCAAGCTGCCGCCCGCCGCCTCGACCGACGCGCCCGCCAGCCTGCACGAGGTGCTGGCGCCGCCCGAGCAGCGCGCCAGCCTGCAGACCGCCGAGGTCCTCGATCCGTACGCGGAGCCCAAGGTGGTCGCGGCCCCGGCCGGCGCCAAGCCGGTGCAGGGTGTGCCCGCCCCGTTCTCCGACGCAGCCCGGGCGATCGAGATCCGCGGCGAGGTGATGACGCTGCAGCGGGCCGAGCTCCAGGCCGCGGTCGCCAGCTTCGAGAAGCTCTCCCGGCAGCTCGACTTCGAGCGGACCGGCCGCGGCGTCCGCCTGCGCCAGGTGCCGGCCGACAGCTACGCCTACCGCATCGGCCTGCGCCCGGGCGACGTGATCAGCGCGATCGATGGCGCCCCCCTGCGCGGCCTCGACGACGCCGCCGCCATCTACGTCGGCCTCGACCGGGCGACCCACCTCAGCCTCGATGTCGAGCGCGGCACGGCCCGCGGCACCCTGCGGTTCACGCTGCGCTGACCGGTCTCGCAAGCCTTGGCGAGCGATCGACGATGACTCTGGGTGTTCGGGGTCACGCGTGGAGGCTCGGGGTCTGCCTTCCTCTGCCCGTGGGTCCAGGCAATGCGGTACAGGTTCCTGGTCTAGCGGCGGTCGCCCGCGCGAAGCACGGCCCGGGGTGCCCCATCGGCGGCGCGGTTCGGCTAAGCTCCGCGCGGTGCGCATCGAGCTCCGCCTCGCCAGCCCGGCCGAGTGGATCAAGGTCTTCGATCCGCGTGACGCCACGATCATCGTCGACGGCGATCTCACGCCGGTCGGCACCGACGTCCGCCTCGACCTGCTGGTCGCGAGCGGCCTCCGGATCGTGTTCCGGGGCCAGGTCATCGGCCACCGCGGCGGGACCAGCCGCGGCGCGTTCGTCGCCCTCGGCCCGAGCGAGCGCGAGAAGGTCAACTACCTCAACGGCTTCGTCCGCGGCGGCCTGCTCGACCTGCGGGCCACCCGCCGGCTGCCGGTCCGCCTGCCGGTGACCTACGGCGGCCTCGACGGCCCGTGTCAGGCGTTCTCGCGCGACATCAACGAGCACGGCGTGTTCGTGGTCACCGACGATCCGCTGCCCGAGGACGCCGAGGTCCACCTGCTGATCACATTCCCCGGGGTCAAGAACCCGCTGTCGACGATGGGCGTGGTGTCGCACACCGTCTTGCCCGAGGACGAGGACACGCCCGGCATGGGCATCGTGTTCACCTCGCGCGACAGCGAGAAGAAGCCGCTGGTGGAGGCGGTCGAGCGCCTCGACCAGGCGTTTCGCACCGGCGCGCTGTCCGAAGACGTCCTGCTGTAGCGCGGCGCACCGCTCGCCAAGGCTCGCTGGCGGTCGAAAAATTGCGACCGCGCACGCCGCGTGCCACGGTGCGATGATGAGGCGCCGACCGCGCCCCGTCGCCCCGAGCTGCGTCAGCTGGCGCGACGGGGTCCACCTGGCAGGGACCGCGATCTGGTGCGACGCGCGCCGGGCGCGGGCGATCGGCTTCGCCTCGAGCGCCGACCTGCTCGGCCGTCAGCCGGTGGGCAACGGCCAGCTGATCGCCACCGCCGAGACCCTGGCCCTGCTCGGCGCCGGCGGCGACGCCCACTTGCCGGTGCCGCTCGGGCGCCCGTTCACGCTCGGCACGGTCCGCCTCGAGCTGACCCCGTCGGGCCACGGCCGCGGCGGTGCGGCCCTGGCCGCGGACCTCGGCGGTCGCCAGGTGATGTACGGCGGCGCGCTCAACCCGGCCGGCGGCGGCCTCGGCGGCCCGGCGGTGCTGCGGCCGTGCGACACGCTGGTGGTCGTAGTCCGCTGGGGTGAGCCGCACCATCGCTTCCCGCCCCCGGCCGAGGCGACCCGCGCGGTGATCGCGGCCTGCGCCGAGCGCGCCGGCGGCGACGCGGTGGTGGTGCTGCTGGTCGACGACGCGCTGGCCGGGCTCGAGCTGGCGGCGCTGCTGCACGGCCACGGGGTCGCGGTCGCCGGCCACCGCACGATCGTCGAGGGCGCGCGCCGGCTGACCGAGGCCGGGTTGACCGCGCCGCCGCTGCGCCGGGCGGTCGCGCGCCATCGCGTGTTGATCTGGCCGCTGGCCGATCGCGCGCGGTTGCCGGCGGCGCTGCGCGGGTTGCCGGCGATCACGGTGCTGGCCTCGGGCCTCGCGGTCGAGCCGGGCGCGGCGGCCACGCTCGGCGCCGACATCGCGGTGGCGTGGAGCCTGGCCGGCGATCGCGACGCGCTGGCCGAGCTGATCGGCTCGGCGAGCGCCAGCGACGTCATCCTGGTCGGGCGCGGGGCCGAGCCGCTGGCCGCCGCGCTCGGTCGCCGGGCGCGCGTCCTCGGTCCGCCGCAGCAGATGCCGCTGTTCGCGGCGGTGCCCTGACGTGGCGCCGGCGCACCCGGCCGGACCGAGCAGCAGCGCGCGCGGCCGGGCCCGGGTCGCGATCGGCAATCGCCGGCGCCGCGGCGGCTGGTGGCGCGGCTCGCTGCTGCTGCTCGGGTGGCTGGTCACCGCCGCGCCGATCGTCGCCGCCACGATCGCGATCGTCACCCTGCGCCGCTGGGCCCGGGACCTGCCGGCGGTGCCCGATCTCGCGGCCTGGACCGCCGCCGCGCCGCGCACCAGCCGGATCGTCGCCGCCGACGGCACCGCGCTGGCGGAGCTGCCGTTCACCGACGGCGTCGCCACCGGCCACCGCGAGCTGATCGAGCTGGCGGACGTCCCGGCCCACGTGCTCGACGCGGTGCTGGCCGCCGAGGACGTCCGGTTCTGGCGCCATCACGGCGTCGACGCCCAGGCCGTGCTGCGCGCCGCCGTCGCCAACTACCGCGCCGGCCGCGTGGTCTCGGGCGCGTCGACGATCACCCAGCAGCTCGCCCGCAACCTCCTGCCGGTGACGATCGGCGACGAGCGCAGCCTGCGCCGCAAGGTCCGCGAGGCCCTGCTCGCGCGCAAGCTCGAGCGGTCGAGCAACAAGGCAGCGATCCTCACCGCCTACCTCGACCTGGTCTTCCTCGGCGACAACGCCTACGGCCTGGTCGCCGGCGCCGACGCCTACTTCGGCAAGCCGGTGCGCGAGCTCGACGTCGCCGAGGCCGCGCTGCTGGCCGGGCTGATCCAGGCCCCGGCTCGGCTCGATCCCCGGCGCGATCCGGTCGCCGCCCGCGCCCGTCGCGACGAGGTCCTGGCCCGCATGGCCCGGGCCGGACTGATCGACGAGCCGACCCGCGTCGCCGCCGTCGCCGAGCCGCTCCGCCTCGCTCGCCGACCCGCGCTCTACGGCAGCCGCGCGCCCTGGTACACCGAGCACGTCCGCCGCGAGCTGGCGACGACCTGGGCCGAGCCGCTGGCCGCTGGCGGGCTGGTGGTCGAGACCGCGGCCCTGCCCGGCCTGGCCCGCACCGTCGAGGACGAGGTGGTCCGCGTCGGCGACCGCCTCGCCAGCGCTGGCGCGCCGCCCGAGGCCGCGGCGTTGATCTGGGATCACCGCACCGGCTACGTCGAGGCCATGGCCGGCGGCCGGCGCTGGTCCGACAGCCAGTTCGACCGCCTGACCCAGGCCTGCCGCCAGCCGGGCTCGGCGTGGAAGCCGGTGCTGTACGCCGCCGCGCTGATCGACGGCGCGATCACCGCCGGCACGCCGCTGCGCGACGCGCCGATCGCCGACTACGACGAGGTCACCGGGGTCCACTGGAAGCCGCGCTCGGGCAACCACTTCCGCGGGGTCGCGCTGGCCGCCGACGCGCTGGCGTCATCGCTCAACGCCCCGGCCATCGACGTCCTCGACCGGGTCGGCCCCGGCCCGGTCATCGCGCTGGCCCGCCGCCTCGGCATCACCACGCCGATCACCGGTCTGCAGCCGATGGCGCTCGGCGCGTCGTGCGTCAAGCCGATGGAGCTGGCCCGCGCCTACGCGATCTTCGCCCGCCGGGGCTGGGACGTCGTGCCGCGGACGATCCTGCGAATCCGCCGCGGCGACGACGTGCTGTACGACGACGCCGCGCCCGAGGATCCATGGCTCGACCCCGGCCGCCGCCTCGACCGGCTCGCCGCGATCGCCGGCCTCGATCCGGCCGAGCGGGTCGGCGCCACCGGCGGCGCGCTGATCGAGGCGCCGCGCGCGTTCATCCTCGACGATCTGCTGACCGGCGTGATCCGCCGCGGCACCGCGACCGCGGCCCGCGCGCTGGGCCGACCGGCGGCGGGCAAGACCGGCACCACCAACGACAACACCGACGCCTGGTTCGTCGGCTTTACCGCGCGGATCGTGGGCGCGGTGTGGGTCGGCCACGATCGACCCAGCCTGACCTTGCCGCCACACGCCGACGGCGCCCACGCCGCGCTGCCGACCTGGATGCACCTGATCGCCGCCGCCGAGGGCACCCGCCCGCCCGGCCCGGTGCCGGGCCCGCCGCCGCCTGGCGTCGAGCAGGTCCGGGTCGATCGCGAGACCGGCCTGCGCTCGGCCCCCGGGGCCGGCGGTGGCCTCGCGCTGTGGTTCGTGACCGGCACCGCGCCCGCCGAGCGCGCCGACGAGCCCGCGGCCGCCGGCGTCGACAGCGCCCGCACCGCTCGCGAATTTTGATCCTGAACTCGCAGTCACCGCTCGCGCGCGAGCAAGCGCAGGACGTTGTCGCCCAGCACGCGATCGATCGCGCCGCTCGTGACCGGCAGCCGCTCGACCCAGCCGCGGATCGCGCCGTAGTCGTAGCCGCCGTCGTCGTCGTGGAAGCCGTAGGGCGCGTCGGTCCCGTACAGCACCCGCTCGGGCCCGACCGCGGCCACCGCGTCGCGCACCAGCGCCTCGTCGAGGTACGGGCTCGAGACGTCGATCCA
>JAYVSF010000338.1:0-11039 GCA_043775605.1 Myxococcales bacterium | reverse complement strand
GAGGCCGACGGCGCGCGCCAGATCGTGGTCCGGTCACCGGAGCTGCACGGCTACTTCGAGCTCGACGAGCAGGGCGGGTGGCGGCCGTTCCGCAGCTTCGCCGCCGTCCTCCGCATCGACCTCGACGACAAGAACCTGCGCCGCCTCGATCTCGACGGCGACGGCCGGGCCGACATCCTCATCTCCGAGGAGCGGGCGTTCGTCTGGTACGCGGCCGACGGCAAGCGCGGCCACCAGCCGATGCGGCGCGCGGCCAAGCCGTTCGACGAGGAGCGGGGCGCGGCGGTGATCTTCGCCGATCCGACGCAGAGCATCTTCCTCGCCGACATGACCGGCGACGGCCTCAGCGACATCGTCCGCATCCGCCCGCGCGAGGTCTGCTACTGGCCCAACCTGGGCTACGGCCGCTTCGGCGCGCGGGTGACGATGGACAACCCGCCCCGGCTCGATCACCCGGACCGCTTCAACCCGGAGCTCCTGCACCTGGCCGACCTGAGCGGGACCGGCGTGACCGATCTGATCTACCTCGGCGACGGCGCCTGCCGGGCCTGGCTCAACCTGAGCGGCAACGCCTGGAGCGAGCCGCAGACCATCGCGCCGTTCTTCCCGCCCGAGCGCCCCAACCAGGTGTCGACGGTCGATCTGCTCGGCAACGGCACCACCTGCCTGGTCTGGTCGTCGCCGCTGCCGGCGCACGCCGGCGCGCCGATGCGCTACATCGATCTCATGGGCGGCACGAAGCCGCACCTGCTGACCCGCTACGTCAACAACCTGGGCAAGGAGGTCACGCTCTCCTACAAGAGCTCGACCTGGTACTACCTGAAGGACAAGGTCGAGGGCCGGCCGTGGATCACCCGGCTGCCCTTCCCGGTCCACTGCCTGCGCCGCGTCGAGGTGCGCGACCGCATCGGCGGCTCGCGCTTCGTCAGCGAGTACCGCTATCGCCACGGCCACTACGACCGCGCCGAGCGCGAGTTCCGCGGCTTCGGCATGGTCGACCAGCTCGACAGCGAGCGGTTCGATCACTGGATCGCGGGCGGCGCCAGCAACGTCGTCGAGCATCCCCTCCACCAGCCGCCGGTCCTGACCCGCACCTGGTTCCACACCGGCGCCTTCCTCGACCGCGAACGGATCCTGACCCAGTTTCGCGACGAGTACTGGGACCGCGAGCTGGCCCGCCAGGGCTTCACCGCCGAGGCCGCCGCGGCCGACGAGGGCGAGCTGGCCGACGCCCGGGTGGTGGCGGCGCCCGACATCGATGCCGCCGCGGTCGGCAGGCTGGGCGCCGACGAGTGGCGGCAGGCCCTGCGCGCCTGCAAGGGTATGGCGCTGCGCAGCGAGGTCTTCGCCCTCGACGCGCCGGCCAGCGGCGCCACGCCCGGCGAGCGTCTGCGCCAGCTCTCGCCGTACACGGCGTCGATGCACAACTGCCTGGTCGAGCTCCTGCAACCGGCGCTGGCCGGCGCGCCGGCGGTGTTCGTCGCCAAGGAGAGCGAGGCCCTGACCTGGCACTACGACCGCGATCTGGCCCACCCCCGCGTCGAGCACAAGCTCAACCTCCGGGTCGATGCGCACGGCGAGGTGCTCGATTCGGCCTCGGTCGTCTACGGCCGCGTCACCGCCGATCCGGATCTGCCGGCCGACCTCGGCGCCGAACAGACCCGCACCTCGATCACGTACCGGCGCACCGACATGACCGCGGACGCGATCTCGCCGGCCCACCATCGGCTGCGCCGGCCGTCGCAGGTGAGCGACTACGAGCTGGTCGGGCTGACCCGGACCGGCCCGCGCTACGCGGTCTCGGACTTCGGCGATCCGCTGCCGGTCGGGGCGACCAGCCGCCTGCTCGGGCAGCAGCGCACCTTGTTCTACGACGACGCCGCCCAGGCGCCGCTGCCGCTCCATTCACTCGGCTTCCGCGCGCTGCCCTTCGAGAGCTACCAGCTCGCCTACACGCCCGCGCTGCTCGACGAGCTGTACCAGGGCAGGGCCACCGATGCGATGCTGGCCGAGGGCCAGTACGTCCACCAGGGTGACGGCTCGTGGTGGATCCGCTCGGGTCGCCAGGAGTACCTGGCCGGCGGCGAGACCGAGGTCGACGCGCGCGCCCGCTTCTTCGCACCGATCGGCCATGTCGACGGCAGCGGGGTCCGCACCACGATCCGCTACCTGGCCGGCTACTTCCTGCTGGTCGAGGAGACCGAGGACGCCGCGCTCAACCGGCGCCGGGTCACCGACTTCGACCTGCGGCTGCTGCTGCCGCGGCGCACGATCGACCTCAACGACAACGTCGTCGAGGTGCTGTTCGACGAGCTGGGCCAGGTCAAGGCCAGCGCCCGGCTGGGCAAGGGCGGCGAGGGCGACACGCTGACCGGGTTGACGGCGTGGTCGACCCCGGCCGAGGACGCCGCGGTCGCGGCCTTCTTCGCCGCCACCACCTCGGCGGCGCTGACCGCGCAGGCCCAGGCGCTGATCGGCGGCGCGGCGACGCGACACCTGTACGACCTGCACCGCTACGCGTCGTCGGGCGGAACGCTGCCGCTGGTGGTGGCCTCGGTGCTGCGCGAACAGCACGCCGCGGTGAGCCCGACGTCGCCGGTGCTGATCGCCCTCGAGTACTCGAACGGCCTGGGCGTCGTCGCGATGAGCAAGGCGCAGGCCGAGCCCGGCCCGGCCCGCCGCGCGATCGTGCACGCCGACGACACCGTGACCGTCGTCGAGCTCGACACCGGGACGCTGGACCCGGTGGAGCTGCGCTGGCTGGGCACCGGCCGCAAGGTGCTCAACAACAAGGGCAAGACGGTCAAGGAGTACGAGCCGTACTTCTCGGTCACGCCGCAGTTCGAGAGCTACCGCGAGCTGGTCGAGACCGGGGTGACGCCGGTGACGACCTACGATCCGGTCGGCCGGGTCGTCCGCGTCGATCATCCCGACGGCACGTTCCTGCGTAAGGATCACGGCGCGTGGAAGGCCGCGCTGTGGGATCGCAACGACACCGTCCTGCAGTCCGCCTGGTACGACCGCCGCATCAACCGGATGATCGACGCCGCGCTGATCGCCACCGGCAAGGATCCGGTGCGCGAGGCCGAGGCGGCCGGCCGCGCGGCGCAGCACACGGCGACGCCGGAGCTGACCTACGCCGACGCGCTCGGCCGCCCGCTGGTGCAGGTGGAGCACAACGGGCTCGATCCGCTGAGCCAGCCGATCCTCTACCGCACCCATTCGCGGCGCGACGTCCAGGGCCGCGTCCTCGCGGTCACCGACGCCCGCCACAACGTCGTCGTCGCCCACGCATACGACCTGACCGGCCGGATCGCCCGCCAGGTGAGCATGGACGGCGGGCGGCGCTGGCAGCTCGACGACGTCCTGGGCCGGCCGCTGCGGCGCTGGGACGATCGCGGCCACGTGCTGGTCTTCCGCTACGACGATCCGCTGCACCGGCCGACCACCACCCGGGTCACCGGCGGCGACGGGCCGGTCCCGCTCGATCACGTGGTCGAGCGGCGGTCGTACGGCGAAGGCGTCGCCGGCGACAAGGCGCTCAACCTGCGCGGGCAGGTGGCGGTGCGCTACGACACCGCGGGGAGGACCGCGAACCTCGGCTTCGACTTCAAGGGCAACCTGACCGGGTCGGCCCGCCGCTTCGCCGCCGCCTACCGCGAGGTCGCCAACTGGTCCGGGGACGACCCCGATGCGCGGCTCGAGCTCGAGAGCTTCCCCTCGTCGGCCGGGTACGACGCCCGCGACCGGGTGACCGAGCGGATCGCCGCCGACGGCAGCCTCTACCAGCCGACCTACAACCAGGCCGGCCTGCTCGAGACCGTCCGCGTGCGGCAGGACGGCACCACGCGGGTGTACGTGAAGGACCTCGACTACGACGAGCAGGGCCGCCGGCGGCGCATCGTCTTCGGCAACGACGTCGACGTCACCTATCGCTACGATCACGAGACGGGCCGCCTGCTCGGCCTCACCAGCCGTGCGCCCGGCGGTCAGGCGCTGCAGGACTTCCACTACACCTACGATCCAGTCGGCAACCTGACCCACCTCGAGGATCGCTGCGTGCCGACGGCCTGGTTCGGCAACCAGATGATCAGCGGCGTCGCCACCTACCGCTACGACCCGATCTACCGCCTGATCGAGGCGACCGGACGCGAGCACCCCGGCCAGCTCACCGACGACCCGGCCGACAGCTGGGACGACCGATCGTTCCAGCAGCGCTACGCCGCCGGCGACGTGCTGGCCTGGCGCAACTACACCGAGACCTACGCCTACGACGAGGTCGGCAACTTCGCGCAGACCAAGCACGTGGCGCCGCTCGGCGGCAACTGGACCCGCGACCACGACGTCGCCACCGACAGCAACCGGTTGCGGTCGACCCGGCGCGGCGCCACGACCTTCACCTACGATCACCATCCGGCCCACGGCTTCATGACGTCGATGCCCCACCTGTCGCTGATGCGGAGCAACTTCCGCGACGAGCTGCAGGCGGTGGCGACCCAGGTGGTGTCGTCGGGCAGCCCCGAGACCACCTGGTACGTCTACGACGCCGACGGCCGGCGGGTGCGCAAGGTCACCGATCGGTCGGCGGTGGCCGGGGCCGAGGCGGCGAAGCGGGCGGAGCGCTACAACCTCGACGGCGCCGAGATCTACCGCGAGTACGGCAGCGGCGGCGGTGGGCCGGCCAGCGAGCGGCGGACCTTCCACGTCATGGACGACCGCCAGCGGGTCGCGCTGATCGACCGCCACACCACCACGGCGGGGCCATCCGATCCGCGGCTGGTCCGCTACCAGGGGCCCGATCACCTCGGGTCGGCGCGGCTCGAGACCGACGAGGACGCGCGGGTGATCAGCTACGAGGAGTTCCACCCGTTCGGCACCACCGCGTACCAGGCGGTCGACCAGGACGTCGTCGCCGCCGGCAAGCGCTACCGGTACATCGAGATGGAGCGCGACGACGAGAGCGGCCTCGCCTGCCACGGCGCCCGCTACTACGTGCCCTGGCTCGGGCGGTGGAGCGCGCCCGACCCGCTGGGCGACCAGGCGACCGGCAACCGCTACGCGTACGTGAAGAACAACCCGGTCAACCACTTCGACTCCAACGGGATGTTCGACGAGCCGCTGCACGGCGCGACGACCTTCCGCCTGCTGGTGGCGGCCGGCTTCACACCGACCGTCGCGGCCCGCATCGCGCTGGCGGACGCGGCGATGGACCACGACCCCGACAGCACGGCCGGCGCCGGCGACGCGATCTTGCATCCGTTCCGCGTCGGCCACGACCACTTTGATCCCGAGCACGCCGTGGCGCGCGCCGAGGCGGACATCAGCGGCTTCGGCGGGCACGGCGCCACGACCGCCGAGCCCGGCAAGCTGGAGGCGTTCGGCCGCGACCTGCACAACCTCGAGGACGTCGGCTTCCCCGACGCCCCGGGGCCGCACACGCGGGGCACCAAGGAGCTGGCCCCCGACATCATCGCGATCAGCGTCTGGGCCGGCGCGCTCGGCGGCATGCTGGCGGGGATCAGCCAGACCTCGGGGGTGTCGTCGGGGGCGCAGATCGGGCTGGCCATCGCCGCGGGCGTCTTGTTCGCCGCCAGCATCGTCGGGACGATCATCGGCAGCCTGCTCGTCGGTCTCGGCCACGGCACCTACACGTCCGAGATGGGCGAGACCAGCGGGTGGGCGCCGCCGGCCAAGCGGGTCAACGATTCGGCCTACCAGGATCCGATCGGCAACACCGCGCTCCTCCAGCGCGAGTACGCCATGATGAAGCGGGCCGCCGAGGCCTACTACGGCGGGCCGCGGACGACCGACGACGCGGCGGCGACGCGGGCGATCTACGAGGTCACCCACGCCGACAACTCGCGCCGGATCAGCGCGGTGCTCAACGCGTCGGTCGGCCAGGCGCTCGACGGCAACCCGATCACCTACATGACGGTCGTGGCCGGCCGCGCGAGCGTGGACAGGCGCGGTCCCTGGTCCAACGGCACCAGTGGCGTCGACGTCGGCGATTTCTCCGCCGCGACGCAGGCGCGCGTGCGGGCCCGTGGCGAGACCGCGGAGCCCACCTTCACCTATGACGCGACGTCCACCCGGTGGACGTGGGGATACCGATAGGGGCCATCGACATGCAGCCATCCACGATCAAGGGTCGGATCATCGGCGCGAAGACGCAGCAACCGCAGGCGGGGCTGCGGGTCGAGGCCTGGGACAAGGATCTCCTCATCGACGACCTGCTCGGCACCGCGGTCACCGACGCGGCCGGTGGGTTCACGATGGAGATCGATCGGCGCTACTACCAGGAGCTGATCGTCGATCGCCGGCCCGACGTCTACTTCAAGGTCTACCGCGGCGGACTGCTGGTTGCCGACACGTCGGGGCAGGTGCTGTGGAACGTGCGGCGGACGATGCCGGAGATCGTGGTCGCGCTCGCCGACGACGCGCACGTTGGCGGCGGCGGCGACGGTGGCAGCAGCGGCGGCGGCAGCGGCGGCGGCACCGGCGGCGGTCGCGGCAAGCTTGAGGTCCGCGGCCGCGTCGTCGATGAGCGTCGCGTGGCCGCGCGCGGCGTCCTGGTCGAGGCGCTCGATCACCACCTCCACGGCACGACCTCGCTGGGCACCGCGGCCACCGACGACACCGGCGCGTACTCGATCCGCTACACGCCCACCGCCAAGGCCAGCGCCGATCTCGAGGTCCGCGCCCTCGGCGTCGGCTCCCGGGTGATCTACGGCGCCGGCGCCGTCGAGACCGTCGACCTGGTGATCCCGACGGCCCGCGTGCCGCGCGCGACCGAGCACGAGCGGCTGCTGGCCGCGCTTCGACCGCACCTGGGCGACACCGCGCTCGCCGCGCTGGCTCCGCGCGCGGTGGACTACCTGGCCAACAAGACCGGCTGGGATCCGCGCTCCGTCGCGATGGCGGCGCAGGCCGAGCGCCTCGCCGGGACGTCCATCCCCGCCGCGCACTACTACGCGCTGTTCCGCGCCGGCGCGCCGAGCGACCAGCTCGGCCTCAGCCGCCTGTCGCGCGGCTTCGTCCAGCACGCGCTCACCAGCGCGATCGCGCAGCGGGTCATTCCCGCCGCCGGTTCGATCGAGGCCACGCTCGCCGCTCACCTGCAACAGAGCGCGCCGGTGCTCCAGGCCCTCAAGCCGGCCGGCGCGGTCTCCAGCCTGGGCGAGATGCTCGACCTGCGGCTCGAGGGCGCCGCCAAGGACACGTTCGTCGCGCATTACCAGGCCCACGGCGACGACCCGGCCGCGCTGTGGCAGGCGCTGTCCGCCGACGGCTTCTCGGCCGAGACGATCGCGGGGCTGCAGACCGACGGCAAGCTCGGCTACCTGACCCGCCACAACGCCCCGGTGGTGGCCCGGCTGCGCGACCGGGCCGGCATCACCGACGCCACTGACCTGGCGGGCGCCGGCCTCTACCGGGCCTCGGCCTGGAAGGATCTGATCGAGGGCGACGTCCCCGCCGGCCTCACCCACGAGGCCTACGCCGCCGGGCTGGCCGCGCAGGTCAACCTGAGCTACCCGACCCTGGTCACCGCCGAGATGGTGCGGCGCAACGAGGTCGCGCTCGGCGACGCGGGGCCCGCGGTCGCCGACTTCTTCGCCTCCGGCCACCGCGCGCGCAAGCTCGGCGTCCAGCCGGTGAAGTCCTGGCCCGGCTACGGCCAGCTCGACGCCGAGGCGCAGGCCGGCGCCCGCCGGGTCGAGCGCATGTACCAGATCAGCCCGTCCAACGACTCGATGATGGCGCTGTCGCGGGTCGGGCTGCACTCGGCCTACCAGGTCGTGTCGGATCCGCCGCAGACGTTCCTCGCCCGCTACGGCCACGAGTTCCCCAGCGCGGAGGAAGCGATGCAGGTCTACGGCAAGGCCGAGGGCGTGCACAGCACCACGCTGAGCATGGCCACCGCCTACCTGACCGCGCGCGCGACGCCCGCCCTGTACGGCACGACCGGCGAGCTGAACCCGGCGGGCAAGCTGCCCGACAACATCCCCGGCGGCCCGACGCTGGAGGAGCTGTTCGACCATCTCGACTACTGCGCTTGCGACCACTGCAAGTCGGTCCTGAGCCCGGCGGCGTACCTGGTCGAGCTGCTCCGCTTCATCGACCTGCCGCCCGAGGTCCGCCAGGGCGGACTGAACCCGTTCGAGGCGCTGAAGGCGCGCCGGCCCGACATCGAGCACCTGCTGCTGAGCTGCGAGAACACCAACGTCGCGCTCCCCTACGTCGACCTGGTCAACGAGGTGCTCGAGTTCTACGTGGTGAACCCGACCTTCACCGGCTTCCGCCAGCGCGACCTGGGCGCCGACGCGATCAGCGCCGACCTCCTCGCCGACCCCCAGTTCGTCGAGGATGGGGCCTACACCGCGACCAGGGACGCGGTCTTCCCGTGGACGCTGCCGTTCGACATGCCGCTGGCGGCGATGCGGCTGATCCTGCAGAGCTGCGGCACCACGCTCGCCCTCGCCCTCGCCCTGCTCGGCGACGCGGCGGGGGCGCGGCGCGAGCGGCTCGGCCTCAGCGCCGCCGAGCACAGCATCCTCACCAGCACCGCCTACCGCGACCTGCCGCTCTACGTCGGGCTGCCGGCGTCGACCTCGCTGCTCTCGCTCAATGATCAGATCGCCGACGGCAAGACCTTCAGCCGGCTGACCGAGGTCAGCTACGCCGAGCTGGTCGCGATCCTACGGACCCGCTTCATCAACCCCGGCGTCACGCTGGTGCCCGCGCTCGAGCGGCTGACCGTGCCGCTGGCCCAGCTCGCCGCCTGGTACGCCGGCACGCTGAGCAACGCCGCGCTGCAGGGCCAGTTTCCGCCCGGCCTGGCGCTCGCCGACTACGGTGGCAATGTCTTCGGCTGGCTGACCACCAACCGCGACCTGATCATGCGGCTCGTCGTGCTCACCGACCTCAGCGATCCGGCCGAGCACGAGGCGTGCGACGTCGCCAAGATCGAGCTGCGCTTCGCCGACCCCGACGTCGCGGTCAACCGCCTCACCGCGCTCGTCTACCGCAAGCTGCTCCGCTTCATCCGCCTGCACAAGAAGCTCGGCTGGAGCATCGAGCTGACCGATCGGGTGGTGACCACCTTCCTGCCCACGCCGTCGGCGCAGCTCACCGACGGCACCATCGACGCCGCCTTTCAAGCGTTGCTCGCGCGCATCACCAACTTCCTCCGGCTCCTCGACACGCTGGCGGTCGCGGCGGCCAAGCTGCCCGACTGGCTGGCGGTGTGGGATCCGACCGCGTCCGCCGCCGTCCGCCGCGAGCGGCTGGCCGGGCTGCTCCACATCGGCGTGACCGACCTCGACAGCCTGGCGACGATCACCGGCCTCGATCCCCTCGCCGCCGATCTCGAGACCGACGCGCCGGCGCTGCTCCGCCTGGTCGATCGGTGGCGCGAGCTCGAGGCCGTCGGCCTCAAGGTGACCGACCTCGACTACCTGCTCCGCCACGCCGACGCCTCCGGCAAGCTCATCCCCGGTGACGATGCGCTGCTGCGCGGCCTCAAGGCGCTGCGCGACGGCCTCACCGCCGTCGACGGCGAGCTGACCATCGCGCCGGGCAACGCCGACCTCGGCTTCGCCAAGGCCAAGATGGCGCTGGTCTACGACGCCCGAGTGGTGAACTGGTTCTTCGCGCTGGCCGGCGACAGCACGTCGTACACGGCGCCGCTGCTCACCGCCGAGGAGGTCCTGCCGACCAAGCTCACCGCCGTCGATCGGCGGCTGAGCTACGACCCGTTCGCCAGGCGGCTCGCCTTCACCGGCATCCTGCCGGCCGCCGTGCACGCGGCGCTCGACGCCGCGGCCGACAGCCTGATCGCCGCCGACCTCGAGCACCCCTCCGGCCTGGTCGCGCTCATCGCCGACGTCAAGACCGCGGTCGCCGCGCTCGCCGCCGCCGGGGCGCAGGATCTCCAGGACCTCGGCGACGAGTACCCCGAGCTGGCCACCGCCCACGTCGCGATGCACGCCGCGGCCACGCCGGCCGCCGCGACCCAGGCCTTCCTCGACGCCATTCTCCCCGCCCTCCGCACCCAGCTCAAGCAGACGTCCTTGCGCGCGACCCTCGCCGCGCTGATCGCGGCCGATCCGCCGATGACCGCCGCCCTGACCAGCGGCCTCGCGGTGGTCCACGCCGAGGGCGACGCGAGCCGCGCCGTGCTCGCCGACTTCGAACGGCTGGAGACCGCGGTCGCGCTTGCCGCCGACGGTGCCGCGCGCTTCCACCTCGATCCGCCGGCCACCGACGACTACATCCTCTACGTCCAGGCGCCGGCCGGGACCACGGTCACGCTCACCGTCGGCGGCGCCGCCGTCATCCCCACGGCCGTCGTCGGCGGCGGCGACGAGGTGCAGACCGCGGTCGTGGTCAAGCTCGCGGCCGGCACGCTGGTCGCGGCCGAACTCGTCCTCTCCGGGCTGCCGGCCGGCCGGCGCGCCGTCCTGCGCTGGCGGACCAAGGGCATGGCCAAGCGCGACGTCCCGGCCAGCCGCATCTACGACGGGGCCCGGATCCAGGCCGCGCGCGCGTCGTTGATCCGCTTGCAGAAGGCGTCGACCCTGGCCCGCCTGCTGGCGCTCACGCCGCGCGAGCTGGTCCACTTCGCCGGCACCGACGTCGAGACCGCCGGCGTGCTGAACGCGCTCGCCGTCGATCCCAGCATCACCGCCGGCCCGCTCCACGCCCAGTGGGACCGGATCGCGGCGCTGGTCTGGTTCGCGGCGCTCCGTCAGGCCAGCGAGCCCGAGGAGGACAGCTGGGTCGGCCTGCTCGAGGATCCGAGCCGCACCAACCCGCACGGCGAGCTCCTCGTCCTCGGCGTCAACGGCTGGAAGGCGGCCGACCTCACCGCGGTGCTGACCCGGTTCACGCTGGTCCAGGCCGACCTGGCGCGGCTGTCCAACCTGCGCAAGGTCAAGGCCGTCCTCGACTGGGTCGTCGACGCCGACTATCCGGCGGCCGACCTGTTGACCTGGTGCAACGCCGCCCCGGTCGCGGCCGACCTCGCCACCGCCAAGGCG
>JAYVSF010000337.1:0-11152 GCA_043775605.1 Myxococcales bacterium | reverse complement strand
GCGGTCCGCCGGCCGGCGACGTCCGACACCGGGGTCGCGCCGCCCGCGCCGGCGGTGCCGTGGCTGGCGTCGCGCGAGCACTATGTGATGTGGCGGCCGGACGAGCTCGGGCCGTACGTGCGCGCCGGCAAGTTCGCCCTGCCCTACGGTCTGCGCGACGCCGATCACACCCGCTACGTGCGCCGGCAGCTCGGCCTCGGGCTCAACCAGGAGCCGTACGCGATCTCGGCCGGGTACCTCGGCCTGGGCTGGGAGGTCCACGCGACCGCGTTCACCGCCGATCGCTGGCGCGGCGACCGGGCCGGCGGCCGCGGCGGCACGGTGATGGCCGAGCGGCGGCGCGGCCCGTGGACCGCCACCGTCGACGCGCGAGTGACCGCGGCCGCCGACGACACCCGCGCGCTGGTCGGGATGACCGCCAAGCTGTGGCGCGAGCCCGAGTCGATCCTGTGGATGATCGAGGTCGACGGCGGGCGGCAGTGGCTGGCGGGGCTGACCCGGCCGCAGGTCGCGAGCTACGCCGGCCTGGTGTGGTTGCCGGCGCGCGGCCTGGCGATCGGCCTCGCCCACGAGCTGTACGACGAGGATCTCGGGCGCTGCGGCGACACCCGCCACGCCGCCGACCTGTGGACCACGTTCTTGCCGCGCGCCCACCTCGAGGTCGGGCTGGCGACCCGCTATCAATGGATCGGGCCCGACGGCCGAGCGGCCATGGCCCTGCTGCAGCTCCACTACTTCCTGTGACGCCGATGACGCCCTGCCCTGGTTCACCCGTCGACGATCGCCGCCCTGGCCGCCGCCCTCGCGCGTGGTCGTGGTGCGCTCGGCTCGCGACCGCGCTGGCGATCGCCGGGGCCGGTGCCTGCATCGACCGCCGCGAGCAGCTGCCGGTGTGGACCTGCGACGACGATCCGGCGCCGCCGACGTGGTCGCTGGTGTCGGCGGCCGTGATGCGGCCGAGCTGCGGCACCGGGTCGTGCCACAGCCGGCTGGCGCAGCGGGCCGGGGTCGTGCTCGACACCGCCGAGGACGGCTACCGGGCGTTGCTGGCGGCCGAGCCCGAGCCGTTCGTGCGCCCGGGCGCGCCCGACGACAGCCGGTTGATGTACCTGCTGGTCGGGGTCGAGGTCGCCCGCACGATGCCGCCCGACGCGCCGCTGCCGGCGGTCGACGTCGCGCTAGTCGAGCGCTGGATCTGCGCCGGCGCGGAGGATGATTGAGGACGGGGCTCGCGATCGCGGCCGCGGTGGTGGTCGCGGGCTGCGCCGAGCTGCCGGCGGCGCCGACCTACCTCGACGACGTCCGGCCGTTGTTGCTGGCGAACTGCGTGCGTTGCCACGCGGCGCCGACCGCGTGTACGGCGGCCGACCGCCGCGGCTTCCGCCTCGATCACTGGAGCGACGTCGGCGACGTCCAGGGCGTGGCGACGATGACCGAGCGGATCACGGTGCGGGCCGCGGACACCGGCACGATGCCGCCGGATCGCGGCCTGTCCGGGCGCGAGCGGGAAATCTTGCAACGCTGGCAGCGGGCCGGCAGCCCACGCGGCGAGCGGCCGGGTGACGCACCGCCCAGCCTGTCCGTGCGCTCTCCGGTGCCGACCGACGAGCCCGCCGATCAGCGGATCGGCCTCGACTACGAGGTCCGCGATCCAGACGGCGACACCGTGCTGTGGTCCCTGGGCTGGCGGCGCGAGGGCGTCGACGGCGTGCTCGCCGCGCAGCTGGCCGACGGCCGCGGCCGGGTCGAGATCGACGTCGGCGTGCTGGCCGGCGGTCGCTACCAGCTGGTGGCCGCGCTCGACGACGACACCGGCGCGGCGCCGGTCGAGGTGCTGGTCGGCGCGCCGCTCACCTTGCCTGACCGCGACGCCGCGCCGAGCGTCCGGCTCGACTTTCCGCGGGGCGGCCAGCGACTGTCGCTCGCCAGCGTCGTCGAGCTGCGGTGGACCGCCGACGACGTCGACAGCCCCGGCCCGCTGACCGCGGTGGTCGCGCTGGTCGGGGCCGACGGTCAGGTCCGGGAGCTGGCGACCGGGCTCGACGCCCGCGCCGGTCGCTACCCCTGGATGCTGGGCGCCACCGCGGCCGGCGCCTACCGATTCGAGGTCCGGGTCAGCGACGGCACCGCCGAGCGCCGCAGCCGCTCGAGCTGCGACGTCGCGCTGGTGACGACCGCGCATCCGTGATCGGCGCCCGACGTGCTCGCCGAGGCTCGCTCAACCGCGCAGGCGCCGGGGCGCGGCCGTCGACGGGCCGTGCTCGACCGGCTTGTGGAGGACGATCGTGCGCCCCGCCTCGCGGCCGGCGGCGTGGGCGCCGTCTAGCCGGACCGAGCGCTGACGGGTGGTGATGCGGGGGTGGCGCTCGCGGTAGAAGGTGTCGAGGTCGGCGTCGCCGATCCACACCAGGCCGGTGCCCTTGAGCTCGGCCCGCTCGAGCACCAGCTTGTCGCGGAAGCCGCCGATGACGCCGGTCTCGTACGACAGCCGGTCGCGGCCGCTGCGGACCCGGGCGTCGTCGGAGTTGGCCAGCCACAGCCGGCGGGCGGTGCCGCGCAGGAACTCGAACACGTGGACCGCCATCTCGAGGTTGGCCCGGGTGCCGACCAGCTCGAACGTCGACCCACGCTTGCCGGCCCGCGGCAGGTAGACCGGGACCTGGATGACCTTGACGAAGAAGAACTCGGCGAGCAGCCCGGCGATCGCGTGCTGCACCCGATCGAGGCGCTTGTCGGGATCGCCGACGTGGCGGACCTCGTAGCCGTCGCGGTGGCGGGCGCTGGCGGTCTCGATGTTGTGGCGCAGCATCAGCTCGTGGGCGCGCCGCATCGCGGACTCGGCCTCGTGCTGGTTGGCGCTCGCCGCCAGGGCCAGCAGCTTGCGGATGCGGTCGAGCACCCGCCCGACCTCGGCGCCGGCCTGCGGCACCGGCGCGCCCGCGGCCCGCGCGTCGATGCCCAGCGACCCGCACAGCGTGCGGAAGGTCTCGCCGTGCGCGGTCTCCTCGTGGGCGTGCAAGATCTCGTCGACGAACTGGTGCGCCATCTCGTGGGCCAGCACGCTGACCACCTCGGGCCACGGGCGCGTCAGCACCAGCGGCCGCGACAGCTCCAGCGTCCGGGTGGCGCGCACCCAGCGGCCGAGCCGGGTCGCGGCGTCGGACAGCACGATCACCGGCGGCACTAGCCGTCGCCGGAACCGGGCGTGGTTCTCCCAGTCGAAGTTGCTCCGCAGCTCGCGCAGCAGCGCAGCCTCGAGAGCAGCGTCGAGCGAGGGCGCGCACGGTTCAGGCTCGATCATCGGAAGGCGCAGCCTAGCGCGCCGGGCTGATAGTGCCGGCGAATCCGGGTCCTCGCCGCCTCCCCAACCCGAACCCGGCCGCCCGCATCGCCGTCCCGCGAGTCAACTCATCGGCGCGCCGGTGACGTGGGTGGGAGCGACGCCCACGGGGCGGGCTCCCACTCGGGGATCACCATTGCCAGGAGCCAATCGAGCGCCGCGACGGGTCCCAAGGCCGGCAGCGGGACCCGCACTTTCGGTTCGTGATCGAGTGTTGGCCCGATGTGGCAGTGAAACGCCGCGTGCCCGCACGCGCCGCTGCCCTTGCGATCGCGCTCGGCGGCCTCGAGATCGCTCTCGAGATGAACGGCCGCCGCCCAGGGCAACCCATCGTCGATCGTCGTCCCTTCGACCATGGCCGTGAACTGATGGAGATGCGTGCGGCGCTGGTCGACCTTCGCCATGAGCGTCAGCCGCGCGTCCGTCAGCGTCGCCAGGCCGGCCAACGACTCCACGCCGGTCGGCGTGATCAAGAACTCCGTGAGGCCGGACTGACCCGTCTTGTGGGTGAATCGTCCCCTCACGGTCCTGTCGCAGTGACGTCCATCGGCGAGCCGTATCAGCCGTTGACGAAGGGCATCGATGAGGTCGCGCTCGACGGTGCGCATGCCTCCATGCGCTTCGTAGAGCAGTACCCAGTTCATCGCCCCGAATCCTGGGGCTCGATCATCGCGGCCCAGTATGCGCGAGCAGACGCAGCTCCTGTCTGCGGAATGTCCCCCGCCCGCCACCGCCGGAGCCACGCCTGCACTGATTCGCCCACGTCGGCCTCGAAGCGCTGACGCTCGGCGGACACATCGATCTCGGCCAGCGCCTCGGGATCAACGTCGCTACCCCTCACCCAACTGGCGAGGCTAGGCAGGTACGCAAGCCTCCGCGCACCGTCGCCGTCGCGGAGCAAGAAGACGACGACCGGCTGAGACCGCACCGGGTCCAGGAACAGATCGCGCGAGCCGTCGAGATCGTCCAGCAACTCACGCTCATCGGGTGGCACCAGCAGCGCCAACCGGTCGGGAACAGCGAGCGCGTCAGCCACCGAGGTCACCACCACCGGAGCCGCGCCAGCGCCCGCGAGGCCGCGCGTCTCGTCGACGAGCCAGTCGCGAAGACCAAGGTCGGGGCTCCAGACGATCGCGATGCCACCTCGGTCGCGCTCGATGGCGCTCAGGATTGCCTGGGTCGGGGTCAGCGTCATCACGCGGCCAGCGGCGCGAGCGGATGCGCCTCGAGCTGAGGCCCATCGGCCCCGAGCCTCTCGAGCAAGATCCCGTGGGACAACAAGCGCACCTTGCGCTCCGGCTCGAGCTCACGCCCGTCGGTGCCAGCGACACGCTTGATGGCCGCCTCATCACCGGGAATGAGAAGTCGCCGCAGACTCTCGCGCTGATCGTTCAAGGCCTCGTCGAGGTCGGTCTCGTCAGGCAGGGCCGCGCCACGCCTGACGCGTGCGTAGGTACCGGCGTCCGCGAGGATCTGGAGGAAGCCACGAGGAATGCCCCCGCTCGCCTTGAACGCGCGACCGAGCAGGCGATGGAGCTCGGGTGGAAGCGTGTCGACGGTGCCGGTCAAGCGACGTGCGAGCACGCGCCCGAGAAAGTCGGCAGCGAGCACACCGGCCTGCCCGTCGGTCGCCAAGGGGTGAATCGCGAAGTACCGCTCACCTTGGCGAAGCACTGTGTCGCCACGGGAACCAAAGGCGGCGTGCCAGGGAACCACGACCACGAGATCCACGTCGCCCGGCAGCCCGCCGAGGGCATCGAAGATCTCGTCAGTGGCGACGCCTGGGCTGAGCTTCTCGAGCCCATCGATGACCAACGTCACCCGTCCATCCCGCGGCGACTCTGGCGATTCCTTGAACTTCGCGAATCCGTCGCGCATGACAAGCTCGTCGAGAAGCAAGCGAGTCACCGTCGGACTGGAGGCGCGAAACCCGTGCGAGCCTGTCGATGACGTCGTCCGCGTGAAGTTCGCGGCCAACGGGTGCGAGGGCGACAAACCCAGGGTCTCGACCGCCATGGCGAAGACCCGACCGCCGATCAGTTGCAGGAGCTCGTCGGCCGTGAGCCGTCGGACGTTGGTGAGGCGATCGACCTGGATCAGGCAGGCGACCCGATCGGCGCTGAGTCGAAGTGCGGCCTGGGCGACCTCGGTGCTCTTGCCGACGCCGGTCGGGCCGCCGACCAGGACCGTCGTGCCACCCGCGAGTACCCAACGGGAGATCGACTCGCCGCCGTCGACCGGGCGCGCGACATACTCGCTGGCGCCAGCGTCCAGCGGTCGGTGCGGTGCCAGCCGGTGCCAATCGAGGGGAGCGGGTGTCGTCATCGCAAAGCTCTCCGGATCCTACCGGCCCGCGAACCGGGGCGCCAGCCCGCTCGGTCAGCGCGGGCGGACGGCGGGGCGGAGGCAGGCCGGGCAGCGCGGGCGACCGCCGACCTCGGGCGCGCAGGCCTCGCACAGGATGTGGAGAGCGTCGTCGCACAGGACCGGCGCGCGGGTGGTGGCGGCGCAGGCGGCGCAGGCCAGCGCGTCGAAGGTCCGGGCCGTGGGCGGCAGGTGCAGCGCCAGCTCGCGCTCGCCCTTGCGCCGGCGGAGGCGGACCCGGACCTCGGCGACGCGGGTCGCGATCGCGATCAGCGCGATCGGTTCGAGCTTGACCCGCAAGGCGTAGCGGGTGGCGAGGTCGCGCAGCTTGGCGGCGTGCTCGGCCTCGAGGGCCGCGACCCGGGCCGTGATCGCCCCGCGCGCGACCTTGCCACGCGGGCGCCGGGCCTCGGCGATCAGCGACCGGAAGTATTCGTCGATGCGGGACCGCTCGCGCTCGGCGCGGCGGCCGACGGCGGCGCCGACCTCGTCGAGCCGGGCGCCGATCGAGCGGGGCAAGCGGTCGGCGAGCCCACGCAGGCCAGCGCCAACCTCGCCGATCATCGGCCCCGCCTCGCCGCGCGGGTCGTCACCCGACACCATTCGCTGCAGCCCGGCGGTCGCCGCGTCGTCGGGCTCGCCGCCGCTGGCGCCGTGCGCGATCAGCGTCACCATCCCCTGATAGCGGTCATCGGCCTCGGCCGACCAGCCGAACACCCCGACCACGTAGGTCGCCACCGCGGTGCCTGTGCCGAGCACGTCGGCCACCCCGTTGCGCACCACCAGCCGCGCGGCCACGCGCTCGGCGACCGCTGCGCGCGGGGCCTCGGCGCTCCAGGTCACGGCCGCGACCGGCACCCGCGACCGGACCTCGGTCGTCAGCAGATCGAGCAGCGGCGCGCCGAGCCCGCAGCCGATCGCGCCCGGCCGCGCGGCCTCGACCAGGGTGAAGACCTCGGGTAGCGCCAGCCGCGTCGCGACCGCCGCCGGCAACATCACCAGGGCCTCGCGCTCACCGCGGTCGACCAGCGCGCCGCGGCCGGTCAACTCAGCGCCGACGAACCCGAGCGGATCGAGCTCGCCGTCGATCACGCCTCGAACTCCTTGCCGAACAGCGCCTGGTCGAGCTCGCGGACCTCGTCGTAGCGACCGCGGGCCTTGAGCAGCTCGTCACCGATCGCGGAGAGCCCGGCCTCGACCACCGAGTCGGACTCGGTGTCCGCGCACAGCGTGAGCAGCCGCTCCTCGAGGTCGGCCTCGTCGGTGAGGTTGCCGAGCACCATGTCCATCTCGCCGACGACCAGCTCGAACAGCCGGACCCGATCGTGGAGCACGGCCAGGATCCGCTCCTCCATCGAGCCGCGGCCGCACAGGTTGAAGACCTCGACCTCGTGAGTCTGGCCGAAGCGGTGCAGCCGGCCGATGCGCTGCTCGATGACCATCGGGTTCCACGGCAGGTCGAAGTTGACCAGCCGGTGGCAGTGCTGGAGGTTGTGACCCTCGCTGCCGACATCGGTCGACAGCAGCACCTGCGCCTCGCCGGCGCGGAAGGCCGCGAGCGCGGTCTGCTTGTCATCGCCCGACAGCTCGCCATGGACCGCGACGTGCGAGATCCCGTGCTGGCGGAGCAGCTCGGTCAACCAGCGCGCGGTCGCGCGATAGCGGGTGAACACCAGCACCTGGGCCAGGCCGCCGCCGCGGACGATCTCGACCAGCGCCGCGCCCTTGCCCGACTCGTCGCCGCGGGCGGCCGCGGTGATGGCGCCGAGTCCCGCGTGGTCCTTCAGCCGGCCCAGGGTCGCGCGCACCGCCGCCGGACTCGAGCCGGCCTCGAGCAAGAGCAGGCCTGCAGTCCGGCGCACCCGCGGCTCGGTCGCGGTGCGCAAGGCCGCCATCGCCGCGTCGTACAGCGCGCGCTCGTCGGCGGTCGGCTCGACCACGACGGTCGACACGTAGCGCGGCGGCAGGGCCAGCCCGCACGACGCCCGGGTGTTGCGCACCATCACCTCGCCCAGCAGCTCGCGCAGGGCCTCGCGGTTGCGCGGCGAGGACGGGTTGGCCGGATCGACGAAGCGCTTGCGGAACCCGGCCAGGGTCGCGAACTGGCCGGGCCGCAACAGGGTCACGAGCTGGTACAGCTCCTCGAGCTCGGTCTCGATCGGCGTCGCGGTCAGGAGCAACAGGAACCGGCTGCGCAGGCCGTCGACCAGCTTCCAGCTCGCCGAGCCGCGCCGCTTGACCCGGTGGGCCTCGTCGATGATCACCAGATCCCAGGGCTCAGCCTGGACCAGCGGCGCGGTACGCTGCGTGCGGACGGTGGCGAGCGACGCGACCACCACGCCGTCACCAGTCCACACCTCCTCGCCCTCGCGCTCGACGGTCCGCGCGCTGACGCCGGCCTTGCTCGCCAGCTCGCCGACCCACTGCGGGACCAGGGCCGGCGGGGTCACCACCAGCACCCGTCGGGCCATGCCCCGGACCTGGTACTCGAGCAGCACCATCAGCGCCTCGATGGTCTTGCCCAGGCCGACCTCGTCGGACAGGAGCGCGCGGCCACGCAGGGTCCGCAGCACCCGATGGACGGTCTCGAGCTGGTAGGCGTGGCGCTCGACCCCGACCAGCCGCCCGAGCGACAGCAGCTCGGTGAAGCTCTCGGCGCCAGCCAACCGGTGGGCGTGGACCGCGTGCCGGACCGCCGCCAGTGACACCGTCGGTCCGGCCAGCAGCGCGGTCAACGCCGCCAGGTCGGGCACGTCGACGCGCGGCCCCTGCGCTCGCGGCGCGGCAGGCGGATCGGGTCGGGGCTCCACGACCGACCCATACCAGCTCGCTCTGATCGGGTCCCGACGTGCGGGCCTCGGTTCCGGGCTACGCTGCGGCGATGCGAGCCGTGGTCCAGCGCTGTCGTCGGGCCGCCGTCACCGTCGACGGGGCGGTGGTCGGCGCGATCGAGCAGGGCCTGGTCGTGCTGCTGGGCGCCGGCAAGGGCGACGGCGACGGCGACCTGGCCTACATGGTCGACAAGATCGTCAACCTGCGGATCTTCGCCGACGACGCCGGCAAGATGAACCGGTCGGTACTCGACGTCGGCGGCGGCGTGCTGCTGGTCTCGCAGTTCACGCTGTTCGGCGACGTCCGCCGTGGTCGCCGGCCGGCGTTCCTCGACGCGATGGATCCCGGCCCGGCCGAGGCGCTGTACGAGCGCGCGGTGTTGGCGGTGCGGACCGCCGGCGTGGCCCGGGTCGCGACCGGCGTGTTCCGCGCCGACATGCAAGTCGAGCTGGTCAACGATGGCCCAGTGACGATCATGCTCGACTCGAAGAAGCATTTCTAGCTCCGCGGTCGACCTCTGAAGCGATCCGTCCTCGTATTCTCCACCGAGGCCGTCCACCGGTCAGGGCGGCGCCCGCGGCGTCCGGTCCAGCACGACGTCGACCTCCCACGCCGGTCGGTCGTCAGCCGGCACGGCGACGGATCCCATCGCCCCGTCGCCGGACACGATCAGGCGACCACCGGGCGGCGCGGGCAACGCGAAGCCACCGTCGCGCTCCGTCAACGTCCGTACCATCCGCTGCCCGGCGACCGTGACCAGCGCTCCACCGATCGGGCGACCCGCGCGGTCGTGGACGGTTCCGGTGACGGCCGTCGTCACCAGCGGGGTCAGGTCGAGGTCGAGCGTGGCCGTCCGGTCCGCCGCGACCTCGACCTCGAACTCCGGCGTGGACATTGGTCCCTTGCGGCCGACCAGCCACAGCCCGCACGCCGGCAAGCGGTCGACCCGGTAGGTTCCGCCCCGGACCGGGACCAGGAACCTCTCGACGCTGGCGCCCGGCAAGGGATAGGTCTGCCCCTTGGGCAAGCAGTCCACCTCCATCGTGAACGAGCCCTCGGTGAGACCGATGGTCGTGCCGGCCAGCGCGCCGGTCCCGGACAGGGTGAGGACCACGTCGCGGGCCGGTGCGGTGACCACGGCGACCGCGATCCCTTCCCCGGGGACCCGGGCGACCACGCGGTAGGGCTCGGGCGGCAGCTCGAAGATCGCCCATGCGCTGGCGCCGTCCGCGCGCTCTCGCTGGGCCGGGGCGCCGTCGACCGCGGTGACGTCGACGAACGCGCGTGCGCTCGGCTGTCCGGTCGCGGTGACGATCGTGCCGGTCAGGTCGGGCGCCGTGGCCGGCACCTCGAAGGTCACGTTCGGGATCCGGGTGCCCGCTCGGCATTCGAAGCGTTGCTCCGTGGAAGCCGGCCCGCGCAGCGGCCACGCTGCGAGCAGGAACGTCGCCTCGTCAGCCGTGCCATACGTGAAGGCGCCGTCGGCGCCGAACTCGGTGGCTCGGGAGGCCTGGCCGGTGCTCTCGGTGCCGGCAAAGCGGTCGATCTCGCCGCCGTCGGATGTGAGCGTTCCCGTGACCCGGCCGGAGATGATGCACCCGCGGGTCATGGTCAGATCGAGCTCGAGGTCGTCGCCGGCGCCGGCGAGCTCGACCCGCTCGATCTCGGTCGCCACATGATCGCCGTCGAACACATTCACGAGGTGGGCCGCGGCCGGCAGGACGAGCCGGTACGTCCCGTCGCGCTCGGTCCGCGCGACGTTGGTGCCGAGGACGGGCTCGACGTAGGCGTCGTCTTCGAGGTTCGCGACGACCGTCGCGCCCGCGATCGGGGCGCCCGCCTGGTCGCGGACGGTGCCGTGGACCTTCACCGCTGCGCTGACCTCCAGATCGACGCCGGTAAGATCGGTGAACACGTCGAGCGGAACGGTCGGCGACGGGACCCGCGGACCTGGGCCGGCGCTCGGTGGCAGCCCAGGCGACCGGCCGCGAGGGATGCGGGCGAGCGAGACCACCGTCGCCCCCCGCACCGAGGGCTGGTAGCGTCCCGGTGGCACGTCGATGACGTACTGACCGTCGTCGTCGGTGGTGGTACGCAGCAGCGGCGGGCCATTGCCGAAGACCACCTCGACGTTCGCGACGCCCAGGTCGGTCGTGGGGTCGAGGACCCGACCTGACACCCGCCGCAGGTCATGCGCTCGCGGCCTGAGCGATCGCGTGATCGCGCCCCGCGAGCGCGCCCCGAGGCCATCGCGGTGCGGGTGGGCTGGCTCATCGGATCGTGCCGTCTCGGCGGCGACCGCGCGCCGAACTCGTGCGGCGGCGCGCCAGTGCTCGAGCCGCCAGATGACGATCGCCGCCAGCGCGACGGCGACGGCCAGCGCCCAGGGTCGAGGACGTCGCTCACTCGCAGAGATCACGAGACCTCCTGTTTCCAGTCGTCGCTCGAGCGCATGTCAGCGGGCCGTCGACGTGAAGATGACGCCTTGGTTGCCGACCACGATCCAGCTCGAGCCGGTCCAGGCCGCGTCGTTGGCGCTGGTGAAGGCGGCCGAGGGCGGCTCCTCCGTGGTCCACTCGACGCCGTCGACCGTGCTGCGGATCCCCGAGCCGGCGA
>JAYVSF010000336.1:0-2863 GCA_043775605.1 Myxococcales bacterium | reverse complement strand
GCGGTCTCGCGGGTCGCGCGCCGGATGTAGAGCGTCTTGTAGATGATGATGTAGACCCCGACCAGGAACATGAAGGTCAAGATCCCCATCACGACCTTCACGATCCAGTGGGCGTGCGCGATCAGGGCCAGCATGTCGGTCTCGCCCTTGGCGGCGTCGACGGCGGTCCCGATCAGGTGGGAAAAGTCTGGCATCTTAGGTGGTTACGAGATAGCATGCCCCGCTCCAAACGGTCAAATGTCATCCTTCGCCAAGCGCCGCTGCGCGGCTCGTCACGGTCGCTGACGCGGCTTTGGGCCGTGTGGTGAATACTCCCGCTACCCCAGGGGTCGAACCAGGCATGCCGCGCCCACGCCAGCCAACCGCCGCCGCGCCGATCGCGCGTGCGCTCGGCGGCCTCGCCACAGTGTGGCGCCTGTGCGTGCCTGTGCTGTATCTCGGCGTTCACGGTTGCACCGACGCCGCCGGCGGCGCGGTCGAGCTGTCGTGGGCGCTGCGCAGCACGCAAGATCGCGAGATCACCGACTGCGCGGCCCAGCGGATCGACGAGATCCAGCTCTGGTGGCAGAGCGGCGACACCCTCGACCACAAGGGATTCCCGTGCGATGCCAGCCACGGCACCACGGCGTTCGAACTGCCGACCGGGCCGGTGACCCTGACCGTGCAGCCGGCCTGCGTGTACCAGACCGGTCCCCGCTGCCTGATCGACCCGACCCCGTGCGCGTGCCTGGCGAAGCTCGCTGATTCCGCAACCTTCGAGGCGCCGCCACCGCTGGTTCGCCAGGTGGTGGTCGGCGAGACCGTGACCCTCGACGCGGTCGTCATGGTCATCGACAACGATCGCATCTGCCGCCCCGACCTGCTGTGCCCGTGACCCTGTCCACGCGGGCTCGGCCCGCGCCTTGCACAATCAGCGACCGCCGGGGATAGTCCCCGCGGCCAACGACTCGCCTACTACGGCCGTCATCTCTAGGAGAGCACTCATGAAGAACCTGGTCCTGCCCACCTTGATCGCCGCGGTCGCTTCCCAGGCCGCGGGTTGCATCATCTTCGCCGACGACGGCACGAACGGCCTCGGCAACATCCAGGTCTCGTGGGCGCTCAAGTCCACCGACGCCGGCGGCAACCCGATCACCGCCGGCTGCCCGGCGGGCTCCGACACCGCGATCCTGTTCGCGCTGCCGGCCGGCGCGCCGGTGTCCTCGGCGTTCCAGGACAAGTTCAACTGCGTCGACGGCGCCGGCACCATCGCCGACCTCGACCCCGGCGACTACACCGTGTGGGTCCAGCTCACCGACCACGCCGGCGCCACCAAGTTCGCCGAGTCGGGCAGCCAGCAGATCCACGTCAACGCCAACGCCACCCAGCCCGCGCCCTACGAGATCTACGTCGACCGCGCGTTCTTCCTGGTCGGCTGGAACCTGTCGGGCCGCGGCACCAGCTGCGCCGCGGTCGTCAACGGCGGCGTGTCGATCCTCGCGTCGACCGCTGGTGGCGCCGGCTTCGAGACCCTGGTCGACTGCACCGAGGGCGAGGGCCGCAAGACCGTGAGCGAGCCGGTGCCGTCGGCGCTCGGCGGCGCGGCCCGCTACACCGTCGCGGTGTCGCTGCTCAACATGGCCAACCCGCCGCTGTCGATCGGCGACGCCCCCCTGCAGAGCAACAAGACCCTCGACTGGGGCAACGAGTACGAGGACCTCGGCATCCTCGGGATCGCGGTTCGCTGAACCGCACGATCGATCGCGCAACCCGTTCACCCCGGGCGGCTCGCTTCACGGCGCGCCGCCCGTCGGCGTTTCGGCGAGGCTCGACATTCAACCTCGGCCGGAGCTTCGCTTCGGGCCTCAGGGCAGCCAGCGGGCCAGCGGGTTGCGCTCGGCCTCGCGGGCCAGCGGGTGGCGGGTCCGCAGGTTCGTCCACATCTGCCGGAAGACGTCGTCGTCGGGGCGGCCGGCGATCTGGAAGCGGTAGAGATCGCGGACGGTGTCGAACTCGCGGATGGTCGAGGTGTCGTCGTGGCTGGTGTAGCTGAGCCAGGTGCCGAGCGTCGATACGAACAGGAAGTGCTGGATGTCGTCGGGCGGGATGATCGCGCCCGCCGGGTACGGCCGCGCGGTCGCGGTGGCGGCGAACACGCCCGGCACCCGGAAGGCGTCCTCGTCGGTGGTCCACGAGAACGCGGTCTGCTCGGCCTTGCCCTGGCGCGGGTCGGCGACCCGGCGGACCTGCCGGGCCAGCTCGTCGTCGAGCGCGCGGGTCAGCGAGTCGGCGAGCACGGCCGGGCCGCCGCCGTGGGTCTCGCGCGGATCGGACTCGCTCCAGGTGTCGAAGCCGAGCGGGCACGCGGCGAGCAACGGCGCCCGCAGCACCAGATGGTCCCACACCGCGAGGCCGACGTCGGCGCGCTCGCACACGCAGCCGCGGAAGCTGCGCGGGGTGTCGGCGACCACCAGCGTGATCTCGGCGGTGGCACCGTCGACGGTCAGCCACAGGAGGTGACCGGTCTCGGCCAGCCAGACCAGCGCGAGATCGTCGCCGGGCTCGTCGGTCAGCTCGGCCGGCCGGCCATCGACGAGGTTCCAGCTGCCGAGCGGCCAGCCCGGGATCGGCAGCTGCTGGCGGAGGAGCACGCCGCTGGCGCCGGCCCGTACGTGCGGCAAGGGCGCGCCCGCGAGCATGCGGACCTGGTCGATGACGATGGTCAGATCGGCGGTCATCGCCTGGTCGGGCAGGTCGGGCAGGTCGGGCGCGTCGGGCAGGTCGGTGGTGGGGTCGGCCATCGCGGTCGTCGAGAATACCTCGCCCACACCGGCCCCGGGGTCTGCGAGCGAGCCTTGGCGAGCGGTCAACAATGACTCTGGGT
>JAYVSF010000335.1:0-2145 GCA_043775605.1 Myxococcales bacterium | reverse complement strand
GGCGCGGCCGAGCCACTCGAGCAGGCGGGCGCCGCGCTCGTCGGGGATCTCGACGCCGAGCTGGCCCTCGCCGCCGCCGTGCCAGTCGGAGCCGCCGGTGGCCATGACTCCCGCGTCGTCGGCGAGGCGCAGCCAGCGGGCGCGCTCGTGGGGATCGTACGACCGGTAGAAGGCCTCGACGCCGAGGCCGTCGGCCTGGTGCTTGCGGATCATGCGGTGGGCGCGGTCGCCGTGCTGGTGGGGATGGGCGAGCGACGCGCGTCCGCCGACCGCGCGGACCAGGGCCAGGCCGTCGGCGATCGTGACCCGGGCCAGGGGGACGTCGCCGGGGCCGCCGTCGTGCAGCCAGCGCGAGAACGCCTCGTCCTTGCTGGCGACCACGCCCTGATCGACCAGGGCCTGCGCAATGTCGGGCCGACCGACCGAGCGGCCATCGGCGCGGGCCAGCAGCGGCTCGACGTCGACGACCACGCCGCGCTGCCACAGCCGGGCGGCGATGGCGCGCAGGCGCTCGCGGCGGGCGGTGGCCTGGGCGACCAGCACCACCTCGAGCTCGGCCCAGCGATCGTCGCCGGCGACGTCGTAGCAGAGGACGTGGACCGAGCGGCCGGCGTCGTGGCAGGTCAGCTCGACCGCGCGGATCGCGCCCGGGCACGCGGCGACGGCGTCGGCGTGGCCGCCGGTGGTGTCGTGATCGGTGAGGGCGAAGACCGCCGGCGCCAGCGCGTGCGCGCGGCGGCCGACGTCGGCGGCCGGGGCCGCACCGTCGGAGCAGGTCGAGTGACAGTGCAGCTCGATGATCATCGTGAGGTCGGCCAGCGTAGCAGGTGGGCCGCGGTTGACAGGCCGCGCGGCGCTGGTCATGTTGGCGCGAATGCCGAAGCTGCCGAAGGCCTCTGCCGCCGATTGCAAGGACGTGGGTGTGCTGCGCCCCGAGATCGATCGCAACAAGTGCGAGGGCAAGGCGGCGTGCGTCGACGTCTGCCCGCACGACGTGTTCGAGGTCCGGGTCATCGACGCCGCCGACAAGAAGCAGCTCTCGTTCCTCGGCAAGCTCAAGAGCCTGGCCCACCGCGGCAAGACTGCCTACACCCCGCGCGCCGCCGAGTGCGCGTCCTGCGGCGCGTGCGTGACCGCCTGCCCGGAGAAGGCGATCAAGCTGGTCCGCGCGAGCTGAGGCGCGCCTCGGTGGGCTACGGCGCGTGGGCCGCGATCGTCGTCGCGCCGACGGTGACCCGGTAGTCGCCGCGGCCGAGCCGGGTCACCAGCAGGTCGACCACGCAGGTGCCGCACGCCGACGGCGCATCGGCGTCATAGGGCCGGCACGATGGTGACATCGGTGTAGCGGGTGCCGGCGCGGGTCGCGGTCCAGCGCGCGTGGCACATGCCGCCGACGCCGGTGACCCGCAGCCGCAGCCGGCCTTGCGGTGACTGCCGGACCTTGATGATCGGGGCCGCCGGCGCCGGCTCGGTCGTGCACGCGACCTGCCGCGGATACACGCCGGGCTCGACCATGAAGAAGGCGCCGTGGCTGCCGCGGTCGGCGACGGCGGGTGGCGAGTGCTGCGAAGAGGGTGAGGACCGCGACGGAGCCGGCGATCGTGACGGAGCGCATACCCGGATCTGTCACCGACCGCGCCCCAGGTGTCGCGGAATCAGCTGGGCATCTCGCGGGCGAGGGGCAGAAGGAACCGGTACGGAAATTCGTCCAGCTCGCCTGGTGCGGCGCGGCGCATGGCACGTGCCGCACTCCGGCGGGCCAGAACCTTGTCGCCGGCGTTGAGTCCCAGGATCGCGATCGTCCGTCGCGCCCGGTGCTGATCAACGGTCGACGCCCCCGGCCTCGGAATCAGCTCGCCGGTCGCCTCGGCGTAGAAGTACCGCTCGAACGCGAAGTCCTCCTCGTCAGGGCGCAGCAGCGCCTCGTCCCACTGCTCGCGCTTGGCGCTGTTGCACGCGGTGCAGGTCAGGAACAGGTTCGTCCACGCGTATGCGAGGTAGTAGAACTCGGGGCGACTCTTCGGGCGGAAGTGGTCGATCTCCTTCGGGTGCGGCTCCATCGCGACGGGCCTCGACGGGCGCGATTCCGATCACTTGACCAGCCTGAGCCGCGGGCGTTCGCGCGGTAGCGGGTTGGGGATGGCG
>JAYVSF010000334.1:0-5957 GCA_043775605.1 Myxococcales bacterium | reverse complement strand
CGCCCGCCGTCGACGCTGCGCCGCCCACCGTCGACGCTGGCGCACCGCGCGTCGGCCCCCGTCACAGCTCCGGCCACAGCGCCGGTTCCGGTTCCGGCTCCGGATCGATCCACGAGATCGTGGTCCCCACCGACGACAGCCCGACCGGCGGCCGCCGCACACGATAGCGAGCCTCGGCGAGCAATCTCCAGGCCGAAGCGGGTGTTGGGCTCGAGGTAGTGGCCCTCGCTCCACTCGTTGAGCGACGACACGAACACCAGCTGCTGGTCGTCGGCCAGGCCCGCGCCCCGCACGTACCCGACCGCCTCGATGCGAGCCCGCACCGCGGAACGTCGGTGGCCGTCGCTGGACCGCGGTGGCCGTCGCTGGACCGCGGTGGCGCGCCGATCGTGCGCCCAGCGTGCGTTCCGATGCTACGATCGGGGCGTCGTGGAGCTGACCCGAGACTTCCAGGAACTGCTGGCGTTGCTAGAGCAGCACGGCGTCCGGTTCGTCGTTGTCGGTGGGTACGCCGTGGCTGCCCACGGCCATCCGCGATACACGAAGGATCTCGACATCTGGGTCGAGCCGACGCCCGCCAACGCCGCGAAGGTCGTCGCGGCCATCGACGAATTCGGGTTTAGTAGCCTCGGACTCACACCCGCCGACTTCATCGAGCCGGGACTCGTTGTGCAGCTCGGCCGCGAGCCCGGACGCGTCGATTTCCTGACCGGGGTCAGCGGGCTCGTCTTCGAGGAGATCTATCCTCAACGGGTGACCGCGAGCTTCGGCGGGTCACGCGTCCCGATCCTGGACCGCGCGTCGCTGATCACAAACAAGCGAGCATCGGGTCGTCCTCAGGACCTCGCGGACGTCGCGAAGCTCGAGAAGAAGGGCCCACGATGAATGCACCGGGACGCAGCATCGATCGCGTAGTCCACCGCGCCAAGCTCGGCGACGACGACGACGATCAGCGGCTAACGTACTGGCTGGCGCAGCCGATCGAGCACCGCATCCTCGAGGTCGAAGCACTACGCCGGATGTGGCCAGAACAGTTCGGCGATCCCGATCAACCCATGGCTCGAGTCGTCGCTCGCCGCAAGCTCGGCGACGAGGAGTGATCTCCGAGAGCCTCGACCGAGCGTCTTCGCGAGCCCCGACCGAGGGTCTTCGACCGCCTCCGCCGCGGCCTCGCCTGACGCGGGCCCCGGCCCCGGCCTCGACTGACCCGTTGGCCCGCGGCCCGCTACTCGGCCGCGAGCACGTCCTGAAACCAGTCGGCGACCACGGCCGACTCGTTGCTGGCTCGTCTCATGATCGAGACCTGGGTGCCCAGGTAGCTGAAGGCGTGGAGGTTGGTCAGCGCCTTGCCATCGCGCCGGTACCCGAGCGGCCGCGCGCTGGTGAAGTCCGCCGCCGGCTCCATGCCGTACTGCTCGAGCCCCGCCCGTCGCGCTCCTTCGGCGACGTGACACGAAACGCAGTCGGTGTCCTCGGAGGTGTGTCGGGTCGGATCCTGGGCCGCGACGGCCTGGGCGAACCCGGCGATGACGTCGGCGGTGGGTAGCTCGGGGCGCGACGCCTGGGCCAGCGCGATGAGCTTCGGCAGCGATGGGGTCGCCTCGCCGTCGAACAGCCCGCCGATCTCGGCCGCCTCGGCGTCGGTGCCATTGACGAGCTCGGTGGCTGTGGGCGCGTCGACGATCGTCATCGCCTCGAAGCGATCGCCTTGCCGCTCGAACCCGGCGAAGGTCCACGCGTCGTTGTCGAAGAACACGTGGGTCATGGCGGTCACACGCTGGATGCGACTCGCACCGACGTGGGTGAGGAGGGCGCGCTCGAGGCCCAGCGCGAACGGGCCGCGCAACCCGGTCGCTGCGAGGATCGGCTGCACGGCGAGGGTGGTGCCGTAGTCGACGTCACCGCGGTGCGCCTTCTTGAGCACCAAGATCTCCTCGAGGAACAGCAGGAGTTCGGCCTCGGGCAGGTCGTAGAATACATGGAGCGCCGCGTCGGCCGCGACCGTGTGACCGTCCCGGACCACGATCGGTTGAAAGATCGCGCGGACCTCCGACGAGCAGGTCGCCCGGGCCGAGCACGGATCGAGCCGCAGCGCGATCAGTCGCAGATCCGCGTAGGTCGAGCCGACCGCCTCGGCGAGCGAGATCGGGCGCGAGGTCCCGGGCAGCGTCGCAGGCAGCAGCTCGCCGTAGGCGCCGCGGTCGCCGGCCGCGATCAGGTCGACGACCGGAGTGTCCGCGGTGAGCGGATAGAGAATGGAGACGTCGGCGGCCGCGACCTCGCGGTCGAAGGGCCCGAGCTGCGGGGGCTCAGCCGGGCCGCCGCCGCCACACGCGGCGACCAACGCGGACACGACGACTACGGATGCGATTGGGATAGACGACACGACGAGCTCCTTGGTAGGGGCTCACCCTGCAGCCACTCGGTCGGTGACCGCTACTTAACCCGCCTTAATCGGCGAGAGGCTGGCGCTGACCGCGGGCGCGCACCGGAGTGTCCGTCGCGAGCGCGACAGCCACCGTGCGGCGGCGCACTGCGCTCGCCGCGAGCGTACAGTCGCCGGATGCCACGGCGGACGGTCCGGTCGAACGTGGTCGACAGCCTGTCCACCCTGATCGGTCGCAAGAGCGAGCTGGCCGCGCTCACCGCGTTCCTCGATGCCGGCGCCCGCGTGGTCACGATCATCGGTCCCGGCGGCGTCGGCAAGACCCGGGTTGCGACCCGGCTGGCAGCGCAGCGCATCGAGGCATACTCTGCCCATGGATGCGGCGGGGTGTGGTGGGTTGATCTCACCGGGGTACGGACTGCGGCCGCGCTGTGCAGCCGGAGCGCAGAGGTGCTGGGAGTGCAGATTGATCCCGGCGGTGACGTGGACGCGGCCGGCGCGCGGCTGGGCGTGGCCCTGGCACGACGGGCGCGGATCCTCATCGTGCTCGACAACTGCGAGCACCTCGACGCGGCGGCGATCGCCGCGGTCGCGTCCTGGCTGGCGCGGGCGCCCCGGGCACAGGTGGTCGCCACGTCGCGGGTGCCGCTCGACCTCGCGGGCGAACAGCGATGGCCGCTGGTGCCCCTCGAGGTGCCGACCGCCGACGGGCCCGCGATCGTCACCGACGCGGTGACCCTGTTCGTCGAGCGCGCCCGCGCGCTGCGGCCTACGATGGACCTGACGCCCGCGCTGCCGTTGGTAGCCGCGATCGTGCGGCGGCTGGGCGGTCTGCCGCTGGCGATCGAGCTGGCGGCGGCGAGGGTCAGGGTCCTGACGCCGGCCGAGATCCTGCAACGGCTGGACCAACCGCTCGAACTCCTGGTCCGGCCCGGTGACGACGGGCGGCACGGTTCCATCCGTCGCATCGTCGCCGACTCGCTCGAGCTGTGCGACGCCGAGGCCCGGGCCTGCTTCGCCGACTGCGCGGTGTTCGCGGCCAGCTTCTCGGTGGCCGCCGCCGAAGCTGTGCTGGCAGAACCCGGACGGTCGGTGCTGGCGGTGCTCGAGCGGCTGTGTGCCCATTCGCTGTTGCGCTCGGACCGCGACGCCGGCCGCCTGGGCTGGCTCGAGTCGTTGCGGGAGGTGGCGGGGGCCGCGCTCGACGAGGATCCCCGCCGCCGAGAGGTGCTGGCCGATCGCCACGCGGCCTACTTCGCCGGCCGGGCCGCGACGCTCGCCCCGCAGCTGATCGGACCCGCCGCCGCCGCCGCCCTGGCCGAGCTGGCGATGGAGGCTGACGAGTTGCGGGCCGCGCACGATCACGCCGTGGCGGACCCGCGCGCCGGTCGGCAGGTGATCGCCCTGGCCCTCGGGCTCGATCCGCTGTTGGCCGTTCAGGGCCGGCTCCGGCTTCGTCGCCGCTTGCTCGACGCAGCGGTGGCGGCCGCCGAACGTGGCGATGACCGGTTGGCGGCCGCGCGCGCCAGGTTGGCGCGGGCCCAGTGTCGACGGGAACAGGCCGAGCTGCTGGGGGCCGGCGACGACCTGGCCGCGGTCGAGGCGATGGCTGCGACCCTCGACGATCCAGCGACCGCCGCGCGGGTCGCCCTGGGCCGCGGCGAGCTGATCGAGATCTCTGGCGACACCGTAGCGGCTCGAGCGGCGTACCGGCACGCGCTGGTGAGGCTGGAGGGACACGGACCCGATTCCGACCTGCTCGTGGTGGGCGCCGAGGCCCACGCGCGGCTGGGGCACGCGCTTCGTCGCGAGGGAGAACTCGGCCCGGCGGCCGCCGCCATCGCCCAGGCTGCGGCCATCTACCAGCGGCTCGGCCACCGGGACGGCGACGGCAGGATGGCCTACGAGGCCGGCGTGATCGCGCTGTTCGGGCGCGACCTCGTCGGCGCCGGCCGCTGGTTCGAGCGGGCCAGCGCCGTGGCCGTCGAGCTGGGTCATCGCCCGCAGGTCGCGGCGGCCGCGTCCGCCCTCGGCATCCTGGCCCAGGCCCAGGGTGACTTGACCGGCGCGATCGCCCACCACGTCCACGCCGTGTCGGAGTTTCGCGATCTCGGGAACCGGCACCGCGAAGGGAGCGCGCTCTACTACCTGGCCGGCGCGTACCTCGAGTTCGACCAGCCGGTCCAGGCCCAGGCGCTCTTGCTGCAGGCGGCCGAGGCGGTGGGGGTGGTGGGAGCGGTCCGCTACCAGGCGCTCATCGCCGGCGCCCAGGTCGCGGCCCTGGCGATCCTGGGTGACGCCGCCGCCGCCGCCGCCGGCCTGGTGGAGGCCGAGCGGTTCCTGGCGGCGTGCCCGGCCGAGCCAGCCTTGGCCACCACCGTCGCGATCCATGCGTGTCATGTGCGCTGGCCGGTCGACGACGCGGTGGCGATCGCGCGTATCGTCGGCGACGCGCGCGCCCTGGCCGACGGCACCCTTGGCGACGATCCGGCGTGGGCCGCGCGCCTGGTGGCTCGACGGGCCGACGATCGCACGGCGCCGAGTCCGCGCCTCTGGATCGCGCCCAACGCGGCCGAGGCCCGGGTGCCGGGACTGGACGCGCCGATCGACCTCCGACGCCGCGCCCCACTGCGGCGGATCCTGCTGGCGCTGGTCGAGCGACGCCTGCAAGCGCCCGGCGAGGCGCTGACGCAAGACGAGCTGGTCGCGGCGGGCTGGCCAGGCGAGTACATCAGCCACGGCGCGGCCAGCAATCGCCTCCATGTCGCGCTGTCGACCTTGCGCAAGCTGGGGTTGCGTCGGTACCTCGACAGCGGCGAGCACGGCTACTTCCTGGCGCCCGGGGTCGGGGTCGAGCGCGGGTGAGCCCTGGCGATCGCCGAGAGCTGGGACGGGGACGCGGCGCGCACGACGATCACGGCCGACCTGCTCGGCATCCCGTACCCGACCGGCGCCAGGCGACGCGCGAAGACCCAGGCTACGACCGGTCGAACCCTTGCCGACCTGATGGACGAGTACGAGGCCGAGATCCTACAGCTTGTCTTGACCCGGCTCGCCGGCAACAAGTCGCAGGCCGCGCGGTGCCTGCAATTCTCGGCGCTGCGCGCGCGGGCGAAACCTGCGAAGGCCTTGCCGGCCCCGGCCACTATCCTTTGCACATCCAGATCCCACCCGCAGGAGCACCATGAGCCGTCCGTTCGCCGCATTCATCCTTGCAACCCTCGCGCTCGCGCCCGGCCTCGTCGCCGCCGAGAAATGCCCCGCCGTGGTGATCGACGCCCTCAAGCAGGCCTACCCGGACGGCAAGCTCACCCGGTGCGTCGCGGAGACCGAGAGGGGCCAGAAGCAGTTCGAGGCGAAGGTGTCGCGGGGCAAGGACCGCCTCGAGATCGACGTGTCCCCGGCGGGAGTCATCCTCCTGGTCGAGGAGCCGTTCGCGGTCGCCGACCTGCCGGCGGCCGTCGCCCGTGCCTTCGCCACCCGCTATCCCAAGGCCAAGCCGACCAGGGCCGACAAGATGACGGCCGGCGCCAGCGTCAGCTACGAGATCGGGTTCCACACCGACGCCGGG
>JAYVSF010000333.1:0-22924 GCA_043775605.1 Myxococcales bacterium | reverse complement strand
ACGGTCAGGCGGCGCGGCGGAACACCAGCGACGTCGCCGCGCCGCCGGCGCCGAAGCTGTTCTTGACCAGGACGTCGACGGCGTGGCGGCGGGCAACGTGCGGCACGTAGTCGAGGTCGCACGCCGGGTCGGGCTGGTGCAGATTGATGGTCGGCAGCACCACGCCCTCGTTCATCGCGGCCAGGGCCAGCGCGACCTCGATCGCGCCGGCGGCGCCGAAGGCGTGACCGTGCATCGACTTGGTCGCCGACACCGGCACGTCGTACGCGCGGCGGCCGAGCACGTGCTTGATCGCGCGGGTCTCGGCCAGGTCGCCCTGCGGCGTGCCAGCGGCGTGGGCCGAGATCGCGTCGACGTGCGACGGATCGAGGCGAGCCTCGGCGAGCGCGAGTTCCATCGACCGGGCCCAGGCCAGGCCGGTTGGGTCGGGGCTGATGACGTGGTGGGCCTCGTTGGTGATCGAGGCGCCGGCCAGCAACGCGAGGACCTTGGCGCCGCGGGCCTGGGCGTGATCGAGGCGCTCGAGCACCAGCATGCCGGCGCCCTCGGCGAGGACGAAGCCGCGGCGATCGAGCGCGAACGGCGCGCACGCCCGCTCGGGATCGCGCCCGAGGTGCATGCCGCCAGCGAGGAACGAGGCGTGGGCCATCACGCTGCGCAGGCTCGACTCGCAGGCGCCGACCACCATCGCGTCGGCGCGGCCCAGCCGGATCTGATCGGCGGCCAGCGCGATCGCGGTGCCGCCCGACGCGCAGGCGTTGGCGACGCCGAACGACGGCCCGCGCAGGCCGTGGCGGATCGCGAGCAGACCGCTCAGCGCGTTGCCGGTGATCGCGATCGCGGTGAGCCAGGCGATGTCCTCGGGCCGGCCGGCGTCGTAGGTCGAGCGCAGCGCGCGGTGCCACAGCTCGGCGCCGGGCAGGCCGCCGCCGATCGCGGTGCCGATGCGGGTCCCGCCGCGCTCGGAGGTCGGCAGCCCGGCCTGGGCCAGGGCCTCGGTGGCGGCGGCGAGGCCGAACAGCACCGCCGGCTCCTGACGGGCGGCGAACCGGGGCTCGAGGACATCGTCGGAGTCGAAGTCGATGACGGTGCCGCCGACCCGGTGGCGCAGGGTCGCGTGATCGGGCGCGATCCACGGCGACTCGAACCGGCGGATGGCGTTGTCGCCGCGCCGGGCGCGGGTGAGGGCTGCCTTGACCGAGTTGCCGAGCGGGCAAACCAGGCCGAGACCGGTGATGGCGATCGGAGGAAAGGCTGCGGTGGTGGTCATGGTCGTCATGGGTTCGGGTTCACGACGCGCGGCGCGCGGGTTGTTCCGCGACAGAGTGCGAATCGCGGCTGGCGTGACTGGCGGCGACCGGTCCAGGGTCGAGCCGGTCGGGTTACGATGAGCGGATGGCCCGCCGTCGCCGCACCTCGTTCGCCGCTCCGTTCGTCGTCGTGGTCGCCGCCGCCGGCTGCTCGAGCAAGGCCGAGCGGCCCGCAGGCGGCCCGGGCAGCGCCTCGACCCGCGGCCCCGGCAACGGCTCGACGGCGGGCAGCGCCCGTGCGAACCGGGTGTCGTGGACCGTCGCGCGCGGCGCCGGCGACGAGTGCCACACCGTCGACGAGTGCGAGCCGGACGTGAAGTGCAACCCACCGCCGCCGGTGCGCTTCCGCTGCCCCGACGGCGCGCCCGCGACCGGGCCCTTCAAGCTCACCAGCAGCGACGGTCGGACCTGCTATCTCGGCGACAGCTCGACGGTCGTGCCCTGCCCCGACGCCGCACTGCCGCCGTCACCGCCGATCGACGCCGCCGCGCTGGTCGCGACCGCGCCCTCGCACCGGCGCTGGGCCATCCTCCGGCGGGGCGACACCTGCCAGGCCGAGGAGGACACGTGCAGCGGTGCGGTCCCGCCCGGTCAGCCTGCGCCGCCGTGCAATCCGCCCGCCCCGAGCAAGCTCGCCTGCCCGCCGCCCGGCGTCACCGCCATCGTCGAGACCGGCCCCGCCACCTGCGTCCTCGTCCGCGAGCCCAACCTCGGCCCGGCCGGCAAGCCCGTGCCCTGCCCGCCCTGACCCAGCACGGGGACAGGCTCCCAGGTGCTGACCAACCGCAACTGCTTACGTTTCAGACGCGGGCGGCGCCCGTGCGGGCCGCCTCGGCGGCGGGGCGGATGGCGCAGCCGAGGATGTGATCGTCGACGAGGCCCATGGCCTGCATGAAGGCGTAGACGGTGGTGGGGCCGACGAAGCGCCAGCCGCGGCGCTTGAGGTCCTTGGAGAGCGCCGTCGAGCGAGGCGTGGTCGGCATGGCGCGGAGCGCTTCCCACGTCGGCTTGCGCGGGCGCTCGCTGGCCGGCGGCTCGTACTGCCACACGAAGCGGGCGATCGAGCCGTGCTCGGCGACCAGCTCGAGCGCGCGGGCGGCGTTGTTGATCGTCGCCTCGATCTTGCCGCGGTGACGGACGATGCCGGCGTCGGCGAGCAGCCGCCGGACGTCGCGCGCGCCGAAGCCGGCGACCACGGCCGCGTCGAAGTTCGCGAACGCGGCGCGAAAGTGCTCGCGCTTGCGCAGGATCGTCAGCCACGACAGTCCGGCCTGGAAACCCTCGAGGCACAGCTTCTCGAACAGCCGGCGATCGTCCCTCACCGGGAAGCCCCACTCACCGTCGTGGTAGGCGACGTAGTCGGGGCTGCCGACGCACCAGGCGCAGCGTGGTCGTCCGTCGGGGCCAGGGGCGAGACCGGAGGCGGGCAAGGTCGCCATCGCCGGCGATCGTAGCAGTCCGTACCGCATTGCCCTCGCTCGCCGAGTGCGCACCGTCGGATCTGCTAGGTTGCGTCGGTGCGATTCACGCTGCACGGCTCGGGCTCCTTGAACGGCATCCAGATCGACTGGGCCGTCGACGTCGACGTCGGCCCCGAGATCCGCGCGGCCATGGCCCGCCACGACGTCGACGCGATGCAGGCCGGGCGGCTCCGGCGTGGCTACATGGCCCGCTCGATCCTGTACCCGCGCGACACGATCGCGCTGCGGATCGCCGAGGGTCACGAGATCTTCCTGCAGGTCCCGGCCGCCAGCGAGCGGGCCGCGACGCCCGCCCCGGCCGCGCTCGCGACCGTCGCCACCACGCTGCGCGACGGCGGCGGCGAGCGTCACCAGATCGTCGTCGGCGATGGCGACGAGGGCGCCCGTGTTGATCTGATCATCGCCGGGGCCGTGCCCGCCCTGTCGCGCGCGATCGTCCAGCGCCTGATCGACGAGGGTCAGGTCACGCTCGCCGGCGTTGCGGTGACCAAGTCGAACCGTCGCCTGCACCGCGGCGACGTCATCGCCGTCGTGGTCGCGGGTCCGCCGGACGCCTGACCTCGCGCCGCCCGCGCGCGACCTGATCAGAAGTTGTCGGACTCGATCTGGGGGCCGAGCTGGCGGATGACCTCGTCGAGCCGGCGGCGGCTCTCGGCCAGCAAGGCCTCGGCCTTGTCGAGCTGGATCGCGAGTTGATCCGCGCGCGCGGTGGCGGCTGCGGCCTGCGCCCGGGCCATCATCGCCACCTTCAGCGCCTGCTTCTCGGCGCGGCGGACCCGGACCAGCAGCTGCTCGCGATCGGCGAGCGTCGCGGCACAGTCGCCGGCCGACACCTTCGCCGGCCCGCGCTGGGCCTCGGCCGGCGGCGCCCTGCCCCTGGCGAGCGCGCCCACGGCCACTGCTGCGACCACCGTCACCGAAGTCGTCCGGGTCATCATCAACCCGGTCGGCAAGGGCACCGCCCTCGGGCTGGCGACGGTGCACGGCATCGTCAAGCAGAGCGGCGGCGGCATCGCGGTCGAGTCCGAAGTTGGCCACGGCACCCGCTTCCGGCTCCGGTTCCCGCGCCTGGTCGCGGCCCCGGCGATCGCGAGCCCGACCGCACCGGCGCCCGCGCGCACCGCCGGCGGTCCGGAACGGATCCTGCTGGTCGAGGACGAGCTGGCGCTGCGCGGGGTCATCGAGCGCATGCTCGCGGCCGCCGGGTACGCGGTGCTGGTCGCCGGCAGCCCCGAGGACGCGCTCCGGCTGTGCGCCCACCACGGCGACACGATCGACCGGGTGCTGACCGACGTGGTCATGCCAAGGATGAGCGGCAGCCAGCTCGCCGAGCGCGTGACGCCGCTGTGCTCGCGGGCCCGCGTGATCTTCATGTCCGGCTACAACGACGAGATGCTGGCGCATCACGACGTCCTCGGGCACGCCTTCATCCGCAAGCCGTTCGACCGGACGACGTTGACCGCCAAGGTCCGCAGCGTGCTCGACGGCGCGTCGACGACCTGAGCGGGCGCTGGCGGGCCGCCGGCCGTGACAGACCGCTGGTGTAGCGTCGGCTCGATCGATGCTGCGCGTGGTCGAGAGCAACCGGTTCGAGGAGCTGGCCCAGGCGCTGGCCCAAGCCCTCGTCGACCTCGCCGATCCGTTCACGCCGCCGGCGGTGGCGATCCCCAACCGCGTGGTCGGCCGCTGGCTGCAGTACGCGGTCGCGCGCGACAACCAGATCGCCGCCGGCTACGCCCCGGCCTTCCTCGAGGTCGTGATCGGCGAGCAGCTCACCGCCGACGATGCCGGCCTGCGCGCGCTCGACAAGCCGCGGCTCGAGGCGGTGGTGGCCAGCGCGCTCGCAGACGACGAGCTGCTGGCGCGGCCGGCGTTGGCCGAGACCTGGGCCTACCTCGACGCCGACGGCGCGACCGGCCGCGGCCCGCGCCGGGTCCAGCTCGCCGCCCAGCTCGCCGACCGCCTGTGGGAGTACGCGCTGACCCGGCCCGACTGGCTCGACGCCTGGGAGCGCAGCGAGGACGTCGTCGACGACCTCGATCCGAGCCTGGCGGTGTGGCAGGCCGAGCTGTGGCGGGCCGTGGTCCGGCGGCTGGCGATCCCGGCCGCCGACGGCGCGCGCTGGGTGGCGATCCCGCGGCTGGCCATGGCCCGACGCCGGCTGCGGCGGATGGCACCGATCGGCCCGCCGATCCTGGTCATCGGCTTCTCGTTCCTGCCGCGGGCCTATCTCGACGCGCTCGACTACCTGGCCGAGGTCCGTGACGTCTACGTGCTGGCGCTGTCGCCGTGCGCCGAGTTCTGGGGCGACGTCGCCCGGCCGCGCCGACGACCGGCGCCGGTCACGCTGGCGGTGGCGCCCGGCGAGCCGCCGGCGCTGGTGCGCTGGGGCAGCCCCGGCCGCGACTACCTGGCCGCGCTCAACGATCGCTCGCAGGGCGACATCACCGACCGCTTCGTCGACGAGCCGGCGCCGACCACCGCGCTCGAGCTGTGGCGACGCGACACCCTGATGCGGGCCGAGGCGCCGCGCGGGCGAGCGGCGCACGCCGGCGTCGAGATCCTGGCCGCGCCGTCGCCGGCCCGCGAGCTCGAGATCGTCAGCGAGCGCATCCGCGCGCTCCTGCAGGGCGATCCGACGCTGGCCGCCAACGACGTCGCGGTGCTGCTACCGCCCGGCGACGCCGAGCTGTACCTCGGCCAGATCGCCGCGGTGTTCACCGCCGCCGAGCTGCCCCACCACGTTGTCGACGTCACCGCGACCGGCCACGGCCACGTCGCCGAGGCGGCGCAGCTCCTGCTCGAGCTGCCGCTGGGCAGCTTCCGTCGGCCCGAGCTGCTCGGGCTCATGACCCACCCCGCGGTCCAGGTCCGCCACCCGCACGTCGATCCCTCCGACTGGGTGAAGTGGGCCGATCGGATCGCGGTGCTGAGCGGCGCCGACGCCGCGGACCACGCCGGCACCTACCTCGCCGACGAGGACGCCTTCCACTGGGACCAGGGCCTGCGCCGCCTCGCGCTCGGCGGCTTCATGGCCGGCGCCATCTCGGGCGCCGACGTGGTCTGGAGCGTGGCCGGCCGGACCGCGCTGCCCGAGGAGCTGGCCGCCGACGATCTGCCGTCGGCCGCGACCTTCGCGCTGCTGGCCCGCTCGCTGATCGCCGACGCCCGCTGGCTGCGGACCCAGCGCCGCACGCTGACCGGCTGGGCCGAGGTGTTCGACGCCCTGGTCGCGGCCTACCTCGGCGGCACCGGCGTCAGCGGCCCCGAGGAGCTGCGGCGGGTGCGGGCGACCCTGGCCGGGCTGGCCGAGCTCCAGCTCGACGAGCGCCTGCTCGACCTGCGCGAGGCGGTCGCACTCGGTCGCCGCCGGCTCGAGCGGGTGCGCGGCGATCGCGGCGAGCCGCTGGCCCACGGCGTCCACGTCGCCCGGCTGGTGCCGCACCGCCCGGTGCCGTTCCGCGCGCTGTTCGCCCTCGGCCTCGGCGAGGACGGCTTCCCGTCGAGCGCGCGGCCCAGCGCTCTCGATGTCCGGCGCGGCCGGCGGCCCGGCGACGTCAGCCCGCGCGAGCGCGACCGCTACGCCTTCTTCGAGGCCGCGCTCGCCACCCGCGGCCACCTGGTGCTGTCGTACGTCGGCCGCGAGCCGATCAGCGGCGAGGTCCGCGGCCCGTCGACGGTGCTGCACCAGCTCGCCGAGATGCTGGCACCGTACCTGGGCTGGACCGGCGATCAGGCCGTGGCCGGGCTCACCGTCCGCCACCCGCTGCACCGGTTCGATCCGCGCTACCACGGCGGCGAGCTGCCGGCGCCGCACAACCCGCAGGCGACGCGCGAGCACCACGCCGCCCAGCTACGCGGGCTGATCGAGCGCGCGGCGGCCGACGCCGGCCGGGCGGTGCCGTCGACCCGCGCGCTACGACGAGCGCTGGCGGCGGCGCCCCAGCTCGGGCCGGTGGCGCGGGCGCTCGGCCTCGGCCTCGGCGCCGACCTGCCGCCGTCGACCGACGACGCGCCGGTGGTGGTGCGGCTCGGCGCGCTGCGCAAGTTCCTCGAGTCGGCGCCCCAGGGCTGGGCCCAGGCGGTGCTGCGGATCGGCGACGATGGCGACGATGGCGAGCTGATCGACGTCGACGAGGAGCCGATGGCGCTCGACCCGCTGCACCGCGCGATCGTGCTGCGCGAAGCGTTCGATCGCTACCTGGGCGGCGAGCCGCGGCAGGGCGCGCTGGCGGCGGTGTGGACCCGGCTGCGGCGCACGGGTTCGGCGCCGGTCGGCGTGTTCGGCGACGTGCTGCGCGACGACTACCAGGAGCTGATCAACGGCTGGGCCAGCGAGCTCGACGCCCGCGGCGGTCGCGACCAGGGCTTCCAGATCACCGCCTTCGGGCGCGCGTTCAGCCCCGGCGCGCGGGTGGTGCCGCCCCTCGTGATCGAGGTCGAGCTCGGCGGCCGCGCGCGCACGATCGAGCTGGTCGGCCAGACCGAGACCCGCGGCGGGCAGGTCGGCACCCTGGTGCTGGCGCCGAGCAAGAAGGTCAGCGACCGCCACCGGCTGCGGGCCGCGTTCGATCACCTGGTGCTGTCGGCTGCCGGGCTCGCCGATCTCGGCTCCGGCCACCTGATCCTCACCGCCGGCAAGCCCGAGAGCGCGCACCACGATCGCTGGCCGCGCGGCCAGGCCAAGGACCACCTCGCGCTGCTGCTGGAGGACCTGTTCGCCGAGGGCCACGGCTATCTCATGTCGCTCGACATGGCGGTCGACGCGCTGGCCGGCGACGCGGTCACCGTCCAGGCCCCGCGCGAGGGCCTGCCCGGCAGCATCGGCTTCGGGCCGCTGTCGGCCCGCGATGACTTCGCGATCGCCGCGGACCCGCTCGCGCTCGCCACCCGCCGGCTCGCGCCGCTGTGGCAGAAGATGAAGGTGACGCCGTGAGCGCGCCGGCGTCGACCTCGGCAGCGCGCTGGTACCGGCCGCGCACGCTCGGCGATCCCGAGGCCGCGCGGATCGTCGTCGAGGCCTCGGCCGGCACCGGCAAGACCTGGTTCGTCACCCGCCGGGTGGTCGATCTGCTGCTGGCCACCGACGCCACGATCGATCAGCTCGTGGTGGTCACCTACACCGAGAAGGCGACCGCCGAGCTGCGCCTGCGCCTGCGCGAGCTCTTGACCCGCATGGTCCACGGCGCGCCCGAGCCGCTGCCGGTCGACGCTGGCCCCGACGAGGTCTGGCTGCTCGACGATGCCGGGCGCGAGCGGCTGCGGGCCGCGATCGAGGGCTTCGACGCCGCGCCGATCTCGACCATCCACGGCTTCTGCCAGCGGGTGCTCACCGACGAGTCGTTCGCCGCCCGCCGGACCTTCGAGCAGGTCCAGGTCCCCGACGAGGCCGCGCTGCGGGCCGCGTTCATGGCCGCGCTGCGCGAGCGGTTCGCGCGCGCGCCCACCGAGTGCGCGCTGCTGCGCGAGTACCTGACCGGCGGCGGCACCGTCCTGGCCCTGTTCGAGGCCGTGCTCGCGGTCTACCGCTCGGGCGCCGCGCTCGCCCCCACCGGCGACGGCGCCGGGCCGCGCCTGGTCGAGCAGATGCTCGACGAGGTCATCGCCCGCGCCGACCGCGACAAGCGGCGCGGCGGCCAGATCGACTTCCAGGACATGCTGCGCCTGACCGCGGCGGCCCTGACCGGCGACGGCGGCGACGCCCTGGCCCGGCGGCTGGCGGCCCGCTTCCCGTGGGCGCTGATCGACGAGTTCCAGGACACCGATCCGCTGCAGTGGCAGATCATCGATCGAGTCTGGGGCCGCGCGCCGGCCCGCGGGCTCACCGTCGTCGGCGATCCCAAGCAGGCCATCTACTCGTTCCGCGGCGGCGACGTCCACACCTACCTGACCGCGCGCGATCAGCTGCGCGAACGCGGCGCGACGACGATCGACCTCGACGTCTGCCAGCGCGCGACCACCGCGATGGTCGCCGCCGTCAACCACCTCATCCTCCGGCCGGCGACGATGTTCTCGGGCGGCATCCGCTACGACCGGCCGGTCACCGCGACCGGCGCTGTCGAGCTGGCCTGGGACGATGGCAGCGCGGTGAAGCCGCTCGCGCTCCTGCCGGTCGGGTTCCAGGGCGCCGACGAGACCCGGCGGGCGGTGGCCGACGCGGTCGCCGACGAGGTCGCTCGGCTGATGGTCGCGCCCGGCCGCCACCTCATCGGCACGCTGCGCGGCGTGCGCCGACGGCTGCGACCCGGCGACGTCCTGGTCTTGACCCGCACCAACGGCGAGAGCCTCGCGGTCGCCGCCGCGATCCGCGCGCGCGGTGTCGCCTGCGCGCTGGCCCAGGCCGAGTACCTGTTCTCGACCGTCGAGGCCCGTGATGTCCTCGACCTGCTCGAGGCGATCGCCCGGCCGCGCGATCGCAGCGCCCGGCTGCGGGCGTGGATGACCGACTTCTTCGCGGTCGATCCCGACGACCTCGCGCGGGCCCAGGACCTCGGCGACGATCACCCGCTGTGCGCGCGCCTGCACGACTGGCGGGCGCTGGCGGTGCGGCTCGACTACCCGCGGTTGTTCGCGGCGATCATGGCCGACAGCCAGATCGCCGAGCGGGCCCTGGCCACCGGCCGCGGCGAGCGCGCGGTCACCAACCTCGCCCACGTCCTCGAGCACCTGCACGCCGAGGTCGAGCGCAGCCGGTGCGAGCTGCCCGAGCTGGTCGCGCGGCTGCGGGCGTGGATCCGCGACGCCGAGAGCGGCCGCCCCGACGACTCCGACGTCCAGCGCCAGGAGACCGACCGCGACGCGGTCCAGGTGATGACCATGCACCGGGCCAAGGGGCTCGAGGCCTGGGTCGTGTTCGTCGCGGCCTACCAGAAGGGCGGCGGCAACCGGCCGACCAAGCTCTATCACGACGACGAATCCCGGCGCCGGATCCAGGTCCGGGTCGGCGGCAGCAAGGACAAGGACGCCACCGGCAAGGACAGCAAGGACCCGGGCGCCGACGACATCAAGCAGCGCGCCGAGGACGATCAGCGCGCCGAGGATCAGCGGCTCGCGTACGTCGCGCTCACCCGCGCGCGCGGTCGGCTGTACCTGCCGGTGTTCGAGGACACCCGCAAGGCGACCAAGAAGCCGCGCGGGCGCGACGGCGGCGGCTTCACCGGCGTGACCCGGGCGATGTACGACAACCTCGCCGCGCTGGCGACCACCGCGAACGGCGATCCGCTGGTGCCGTGGGACACCTGGCGGCCGGCCGCGAGCGCGCGCGCGCCGCTCGACGTCTCGAGGCTCGAGCTGCCGCTGCCGCCCACGCCGCCCCCGGCCCCGACCGCGCCGGCGCGGACCGGCTTCGTGGTGACGTCGTACAGCCGGCTCAAGGCCCAGGCCGCGGCCGAGGTCGAGCTCGAGGTCGCCGAGGTCACCGGCGACGATCGCAGCCGGCGGCCGCCCGACGCCAGCGACCTGCCCGGCGGCCCCGCCACCGGCCACCTCTTGCACGAGGTGCTCGAGCACGTCGACCTGGCCGGCGCGCTGGCGACGCCGACCGCGGTGGCGTGGCTGGCGCGGCCGGAGATCGGCGAGCTGTTCGCCGGCGGCGAGCGCCGCCACGCCATCGCCGCGCGCCATCGACCGCAGGCGGCGGCGATGGTCCATCGCGCGCTGACCGAGCCGATCGTCGCCGGCGAGCTGCGCCTGCCGCCGCTGGCGACCGCGGCCCTGGCCCGCGAGGTCGAGTTCGTGTTCCCGATCCCGGACCGCGCGGGGGCGGGCGCCGCCGGGCGCGATCGGGGCTACGTCAAGGGCTTCATCGACGCCCTGGCCCGCTGGCCCGACGACGATCGCTGGTTCGTGATCGACTACAAGAGCGACGTCATCGATCTGTCGGTCGAGGCCGCGACCGCGCACGTCGCCGAGCACTACGACACCCAGGCCCAGCTCTACGCGCTGGCGGTTGCGGCGATGATGAAGCTGCGCGACCCGGCCGATCACGCGCGCCGGTTCGGCGGCCTGCTGTACTGGTTCCTGCGCTCGGGCCGCATCGTCCACCTGGCGCCGACCGCCGCCGACCTGGCCGGCTACCGCGCGGCCCTGGCCGCCAAGGACTTCGCCGAGGATCGCCGATGAGCGAGCGCGATCGCCGCGAGCGCCCGGACGGCGAGCTCGCGCTGTCGCCGCGCGGCGCGGTCCGTCGGGCCTTCGACACCGACGACGCCGGCGCGGCCGCCGACGACGCCTGGTTCCGCAAGCTCGGCATCGGCGCCCGCCGCTGCGACCTCGGCGATCAGGGCCTGTACCTGGCCGAGGAGCTGGTGCGGTGGAGCACCTGGCGGACCGAGGAGGAGCAGACCCGGTTCGGCGTGTTCGCGCTCGCGCTCCTGCTCGCGGTGCGCCAGGGCTCGACCCGGCTGTCGCTCGAGCCGCGCGGGCCGGGCGCGGCGCTGATCGCGCTGGTCGCGAAGGCCGCCGGCCTCGAGCGCGAGGTCGAGCCCCGCAAGGTCCTGGCCCGGGTCGCCGAGATGCGCGACGCGATGGACCGCGTGATCGGCCCGCCGTCGACCGGCGTGGACGCGACGCCGCTCATCCACGACGACGGCTGCATCTACCCGCACCGGCTGTGGTGGCTCGAGGACCGGCTGGCGACCGCGCTGGCGCCGCGGCTCGGCGTGCGGCTGTGCGACGAGGCGACCGCGGCCACGGCGGTCGAGCGGATCCGGGCCAGCGCCGGGCTCACCGACGAGCAGGCGGCGGCGGTGCGGGCCGCGCTCGGCTTCGGGCTGACCGTCATCACCGGCGGGCCGGGCACTGGCAAGACCGCGACCCTGGCCGCGATCGTGCGCGCGCTGCGCCGGGTCGACATCGCCGTCGACGATCTCGCGCTGGCCGCGCCGACCGGCAAGGCCGCGCACCGCATGACCCAGGCCCTGGCCCGCGCGCTGGCGGCGGCGCCCGACGTCGATCCCGCGCTGGCTGCTGCCCCGCCGGTCGCGGCCACCCTCCACCGCCTGCTCGGCGCCCAGCCCGACGGTGGCTTCCGCCACGACGAGCGCAACCCGGTGCCGGTGCGGGCCGTCATCGTCGACGAGGCGTCGATGATCGATCTGGCGCTGATGGAGCGGCTGGTGCGCTCGCTCGCGCCCGGCACGCGCCTGGTCCTGCTCGGCGACGCCCACCAGTTGCCGTCGGTCGAGGCCGGCCAGGTCCTCGCCGACCTGCTGACCACCGCCGGCACCGCGCCGTGGGCGGTGACCCTGACCCACAGCTTCCGCATGGACGCCCGCGATCCCGACGGTCGCGCGATCCTCGATGCGGCGGCGGCGGTCGACGCCGGCAACATCGCCCGCCTGACGCGCGGCGCCGACAAGCTGGCGCGGCGCCGGGTCCGGCCCGACGCGATCACCGGTCGCGGCGTCGAGTTGCTCGAGGCCACCACCGCTGGCACCCTCGACTTCGTCGACGCCTGGTGGCTCGGGCGCCACGAGGCGCTCGAAGGGCTGGCGCGGCGCGAGTATCGCCGGGTCGGCGGCGTCTGGCTGGCCGACGACGGCGCCGCGCTCGCCGACCTGCTCGCCCGCCACGAATCGTCGCGGCTCCTGACCGTGACCCGGGTCGGCGACGTCGGCGCGGTCGCGCTGTCAGCGCGCTGCCACCAGCGCGAGCTCGATCAGGCCTCGGTCACCGGCACCCCCGAGCTGTTGCCCGGCGAGCCGGTGATGCACACCCGCAACGACTACGGCCGCGGCCTGTGGAACGGCGACCAGGGCGTCATCGCCCGCGTCGTCGACGACGGCGGCGCCCAGCACTACCGCGCGGTCTTCCGGCGCGGCGGCGAGCTGGTGCCGTTCCCGATCGAGGCCCTGCGCGGCGGCCTCGAGCTGGCGTGGGCGATGACCGTGCACAAGAGCCAGGGCTCCGAGCTCGACCGGGTCGCGCTGATCCTGCCCGACGAGGACGCGCCGATCGCGACCCGCGAGCTCATCTACACCGCGCTCACCCGCGCCCGCCACGGCGTCGCCATCATCGGCCCCGAGGCCCAGCTCGCCGCCGCCGTCGCCCGCACCGCCGCCCGCTCCACCGGCCTGCCCGCCCGCCTCCGCCGCCGTTGACCGAAGGCGCAGCGGAGGACGATTTCGTGCTCGCAGTGGCCCCAGGCGAGGCACATGCCCTCGAGCCGCTCGACGTGGGCGATGTGGGCGATGTGCGGCGCGATGCAAGGGCGGGTCGCCCGAGGGGGTTCGGTCATCCGCGCCGGAGGCGCTGCCAGCGCGCGCGCGTCGACGCCGATGCCATCTCGATCAGTACGGTGCGGGTCTCGTCGAGCCAGCGCAGGCGCTGCTCGGGGGTGCGCGAGGCGAACACCCCGCCAACGACGCAGAAGCGTACGTGCGCACGCACCAACGACATCAGGACGTCGCGCAGGAACACCCGGGGAGCGTATCCGTACGGACCGCGCCCGTCGAGCGCCCCCTGCTCGGGGCGGGGGCGGTCAGCGGCGGCGGAGGCGGTCGGCGGAGATGAGCTCGGGGCGCGGCGAGCGAGCGACGGGGTCGAGGTCGGTGGTGCCGCAGGCGAGGCAGGCGCCGTTGAGGACGAGGTCGTGGTCGCAGTGGCCGCAGGCGAGGCACACGCCCTCGAGCCGCTCGACGTGCGAGCAGTCGGCGCGGCCGCGGCCGGGCGGCACCGGGAAGTGCGACGGAACGTCGCGCTCCCCCAGCTCGGCGGGGACGTCGTCGGGCAACTCCGCGGACACGGCGCAAGCGTAACAGCGGACCTTGGCAAGCCCGAGCCCGGCCGTCATCATCGCGGGCGATGAAGCCCTTGCTGCGGTTGCAGCGTGCCGGCGCGCGGGTCGCCCTCGGCCTGCCGGCGTCGGTGCTGGCGCTCGCGGCCGAGCCGGCGATCGTCGACGGACAGCGCCTCGATCCCCAGCTCGCCGCCGGCCTGGCGTGGGCCGCGCGGTTCGGCCCCCACCTCGAGCAGATGACGCCGGTCGACGCCCGCCGCGCGTCGACCGCGACCTTCGGCGTGTTCAACGCGGCGCCGGTGGCGATGGCCGCGATCCACGACGTCCGCGCGCCCGGCCCGGCGGGCCCGATCCCGGTACGGGTCTACGTGCCGCATCGCCACGCCGGCGGGATGCTCGTCCACTTCCACGGCGGCGGCGGCGTGATCGGCTCGGTCGACTCGTCCGACGCCTTCGTCCGCGATCTCGCCGCGCGGGCCGGCTGCGTCATCGCCAGCGTCGAGTACCGGCTCGCGCCCGAGCATCCCCACCCCGCGGCGATCGACGACGCCGTCCTGGCCTGGCCGTGGCTCGTCGGCCACGCCGCGCGCTGGGGCGCCGATCCGGCGCGGGTCGCGGTCGGCGGCGACAGCTTCGGCGGCTTCCTCGCGGCCTGGGTCGAGCGCCGGACCCGCACCGCCGGTCTGCCGCGCCCGCGCCTCTGCCTGCTCATCTACCCGTTGCTCGATCTGACCCACGCAGCGCCGTCGTATCAGCTGTTCGCCGAAGGCTTCGGCCTGACCGCCCCGGTGGTCCAGTGGTTCCGCCGCCACTACGCGCCCGATCCCGCGAGTTGGCGGCCCGCCTCGCCGCTGTTCGTCGACGACGTCGACGACGTGGCGCCGACCCTGCTGGTCGCCGCCGGCTTCGACGCGCTGCGCGACGAGGGCCGGGCCTGGGCGGCGCGGGTCAGCGCGGCCGGCGGTGCGATCCGTCATCGCTGCCACGACGACCTCATCCACGGCTTCATCGACCTGACCGGGGTGTGCCGGGCGGCGCGGGCCGCGGTCGACGCCTTCGCCGACGATCTCGCAGCGGCCCTCGCGCCCTGACGTTCGGCGCGCTCTGGTACGCTCCCACGCTGTGCTCCAGGTCGTCCTGGCCTTCACCGATGTCGGCCTCGCGGTGGCCCTGCAGGCCGCGCTCGAAGGGCTCGAGGTCGCGTGGCGCGCGGAGCTGGCCCGCGGCCCGGGCAACATGTGTCCGGACCCACCCGACATCGTGGTCCTCGACCTCGACCGGGCCGGCCCGATCCTCGACGGTGCGGTCGCGGCCTGGCGCGCGCTCGATCCGCCGCCGGCCTTGCTCGGCGTCGTCGCCGATCCTCGCAACCTGCCGGACGCCACCGCGCTGCGGCTGCCGACCGTGGCCGCGTCCGCCGACGGTCCAGCCCTGCTGGCCGCGCTCGCCGTCGCCGCTCGGCTGCGCTTCAGCGCGGCGATGTCGCCGGTCCTGGCCAGCCACGCGCTGGCCCTCCCAGCCGACGCCGACGAGGAGGCGATCATCGTGGCCGGGCGCGCCGCCGACGCCGAGCTGGTCCACGCCGCGCTCCGCTGGCACGCCCAGGACTACATCACCGGGCTGCGCGGCGGCGACGCCCGGCTGCGCCAGCTCCTGACCGCGCCCGAGCAGGCCCAGCTCGCCCACGTCGGCGGCCACCGCACCGTGCAGTCGGTGGTCCGCGCCGGGCCGCTCGACGGGATCGGCGCCGCGCGCCTCCTATGGACCCTCGGCTCGATCGGCGCGATCGCGTTCTCGCCAGCGCCGCTCGACCGCGCGATCCCGGCCCGCCACCGGGTCGCCGAGCTGCGCGACCACCTGGCGGCCCGGACCGAGCGCCTGGCCCAGAGCACCTTCTACGACGTCCTCGAGGTGACGCCGCAGGCCCAGCCTGACGAGCTCGACCGCGCCTTCCGGCTGCTGCACTGGCGCTACGGCCCCGAGGCGACCGGCGCCGTCGACCTCGGCGATCGCACCGCGCTCGCCACCCCGTGCTGGGAGCAGATCGTGCGCGCCCGCCAGGTGCTGGCCGACGGCGCGGCTCGCGGTCGCTACCACGACTGGCTACGGCCCCGCATGCGCGACCTGCGCACCACCTGGGCCATCGACGCCGCCAGCGCCCAAGCCGCGGCCGAGGCCCACGCGCGCGGCCACCAGGCCCTGACCGCCGGCGAGCCCCACCGCGCGGTGTCCGAGCTGGCGGTCGCCGCCCGCTGCCATCCCGGCCATCCCGACTACGAGGTCAGCCTGGCCTGGGCCCGCTACCGCGTCGAGGTCGCGGCCGGTCGCGGTCAGCCCGAGGTGGCTGGGCGTGAGCGCGTGATCGCCGAGGCCGCGATCACCGGCGTCCGGCCCTGGCCGCGCGCGCTGGTCACGGTCGCGCTCCTGTGCACCGCCGAGGCCGATCCCGACTCTGCGCGCTGGTACCTGCGCGAGGCCCTGGCCATTGATCCGAGCTCGACCGCAGCCCGCACGCTGCTCGCCCGCCTCGGCAGCTAGCTCCGCGCTACAGCCGCGGGCCGCAGGCGCCGGTGGCGCAGTCGCACGCCGCCGTCTGCTCGCCGACGTGGCAGGACTGGGTCACGTGCCCGCCGAGCACGAACTCGCGCACCGAGTCGAGCACCGCCTGGCGCTTGTTGACGCCCGAGTGGGTGCCGTTGTCCTCGGCTGGCTGGACGTTGGTCGTCGACATCGGCAGCGGCGTCGGGTGCTCGTCGTAGACCGTGAAGCCACTGGTCATCGGGCCGACCCCGGGCGGGATGCCCCACGGCGTCTTCACCGACGGCGTCACCAGCGACAGGCCCATCGAGCGCACGACGGTCTCGGTCGAGTAGTTGTTGACCAGGCAATCGCCGATCGCCTCGTACATCAGGATCTGCTTGGCCGGCGTGCCGGGCAGCGGATCGGCGACCACGCGCGGCGCGGTGGTGACAGGATCGTACGGCTCGAACCGCATGCCGAGCAGCGCGATCAGCATCTGGTACTCGCGCGGATCGGTGTACGAGCCCTGGGCCGCGGCCCGCAGCGCTGACCACGCGATCGAGCGCTCGAACAGCAGCGTCCACGCCCCGCCCGGCACGCCGAGCGCGCCGCGGGTGATGGTCGGGTCGTAGGCCATGAACACGTTGCCCATGATCCCACCGAGCGAGCCGCCCAGGTAGTAGACCTTGGTCGGATCGATGATCTCGGTGGCGCCGCGCTTGAACTGCGGGTTGGTCCGCATCGGGCCGCGCACCGCGTTCTCGAGCGCGATGAAGTCGATCACCGACTGCCCGAGCTTCTCGGTGATGCCGCCCGACTTGTTGAGGTCGTTGGCGGTCTTGGCCGCGGCCGCGAACTGCCGCTCGGTCAGGCCGATGAAGTCGCCGGCGAAGATGACGAAGCAGAACTGGTTGGCGACCTTCTGCAAGAAGTCGTCATCGAGGTAGCCGGCGCCGGTGCCGAACAGGCCGTGGCCGAAGACGATGCTCGGGATCGGCAGCGGCGCGGACTCCGCGCACTTGGGGATGATCGCGGCGAAGTTGGCATCGCGCAGGCCCTGCTGCATCGGCATGCCGGCCGCGTCGCGCCGGATCTCCGACGCGTCGGTCTCGCCGTCGGTGAGAAAGTCGGGCGACTTGAGCGTGCCGAGGTAGGCCTTCGACACCAGCGCGGTGTTGGCGGGCCGCTCGGTCGCGGTGTAGCTGATGTTGGCGCCGGCGGCGCCGATCGCGGTCACCGCCTTGTTGCGCATCGTCAGCAGGTCGCCGGTCAGGAACTCGTCGGACGCGGTCCGGAAGTCCCAGGCCAGCACCAGATCGTCGGCGGTGACGCCGGCGGCGGCGAGCGCGGCGAGGGTCGCGGTGTGGCGGGCGAGGTCGGCGCGCGGGTGGCCGAGCGTGTCGCCGTTCATCAGCGCGGTGAACCCGGTCGGTGACACCAGCGCGCTGCCGTCGGCGGCCTTGAGCGCGCGCCGCAGCCCGACCGCGTAGTGGGTCTTGGGGTGCAACCGGACCAGCGGCCGGATGATCAGCGCGCGATCCTCGACGTGGCGCACGTTCTGATCGATCTCGGCGAAGAACGGCGCCCGCTCCATGGTGTCCATGTCGAGCAGGACGATCGGCGAGTCGGCGGCCAGCGACTTCGTGGGGTCGTCGGGCGGAGGCAGGCCGTCGCCCGACACGCCGGTCGGGAACATCGCGAGGATCGGCCCCGACGGCGAGAAGCCGTCCCAGCGGTTGAAGACCTCGACCTTGATCGGCCGGCCGTCGCCGTTGATCGGCATGCTGGTCGGATCGAGATCGAGGTGGTAGCCGGTCGCGGTCGTGGCGTCCGCGACCAGGAACGACGACGACGGCCACGGCAGCAGGCAGGTCTGCTCGCCGAGAGGATTGCAGCCGGGCGCGATGGTCGACGCCGGACCGGGGTCACCGCAGGCGGCGAGCGCCAGCGAGGCCGGGATCACGAGGCAGAGGAACGAGGGCGCGGACCGCAGCAAGCTATTCATGGAGGCTCCCGGAATCTTCGGCGGCACGGTACCACCCCGCGCCGCGGTCCAGGCAAGCTGGTTGGCGGCGCACCACGATGAAGGGCTGGCTCGACCGCTGCTTGTACCGGCACCCATTCACCGGGGGCAGCGCGCGCCGCTACGCCACGCTGGAGCGACCCGGGTTCGGCGACCTCGACCGCCGCCTGATCGCGCGCTGGACCGCCGACCTCGACCGTGCCCGGGTCGTCCTCGACGTCGGCGCCGGGCCCGGCACGCTGGCGGCGCACCTGCGCGCGGTCCGACCAGGGCTGCACGTGATCGAGGTCGAGCCCAGCGCCGACTTCGTGGCCACGGCCGGTCGGGTCCGCGCGAAGGGCGAGGCGTTGCCGCTGGCCGACGGCTCGGTCGACGTCGCCGTGTGTCTGTCGTCACTGCGCCACGTCGGCGATCGCCGGGCGACGCTGACCGAGCTGAGGCGGGTGGTGCGCGCCGGCGGGGTCGTCCACGTGGTCGAGCTCGATCCGGCGGCGTCGCGGGCCCGGGTCCGTGCCCACGCCCGGGCGGTACGATCGCGCGTGCTCGGCGCCGCCTTCGGCCCGCTGGTGGTGGCGACCGCGCCGACTGCGGCCACGATGATCGCCGACGCCCGCGCCGCCGGCTGGACCACGATCACGCAGGTCGACGATCCGCTCCAGCCGGTCTACGATCTGCGCCTGACGTGAGCATCCGCGACCGCAAGGCCGAGCTCGAGGCCCTGGTCGACGAGGTGGCGCCGGCGGGCTGGCGCGACGATCGGCGCTGGTGGGCCCTGCTCAACGCGACCGCGATCGTCGAGCGCTGGGGCCTGCGCCCGGGCGACCTCCGCGGCAGCGGCGCGCCGCACGCCGACGCCCTGGTCGGTGGCGCCGGCCCCGGGCCGACCGACCTCGCCGGCTGGATCGGCTGGGCGATCGCCGCCGCCCACGCCGTGGTCGCCGCGCTGGCCGCGCGCGATGGCCAGTTTCCGGGCCAGCCGCTCCGGGTGCGGCTCGAGCGCGAGCGGGATCGCCTCTGCGTGGTGAAGGCGACTACGCCAACCACGGTCGGGTTCGCGCTCGCCGACCGCGTGCTGGTGGCCGCGCTCGATCCGCGCGGCCCTGCGCACGAGCACGCGCTGGCCCGCCGCCTCGCCGAGCGGGCGCGCGGCGTCGCGCTGCCCGACGTCGATCCAGCGGCGCCGGCGAGCGCGACCCCGATCGCCGTGATCGCGATCGGCGATGAGCCGCTCGAGCTCGCCCACCACGGCCACCGCCGGGCCTGGACCGACGACGGCGGCCCGTGGCTCGGGGTCGCGCGCGCGTGCGGCCTCACCGTGCTGTCGGCCTGTCGCCTCGCGATCGACGGCTTCGGCCACGCCCACCTGGTCAGCGACGTCGTCGGCCACCTCGATCGCGGCGCCGCCCGGGCCCTGGCCGCTACCGCCGCCGCGATCGTCGGCGACGCCGGGCCGCCGCCACTGCCGATGATCGCGGCGGTCGACGCGGTGCCGCTGGGCGTGGCCTGGCGCCGGTTGCCGGCCCCGACCCCGACCTTCGCCCGCCAGGCCTGGGCCCTGGGGCGGGTCCTGGCCGCGCGCCCCGACGGCACGATCCGCGCCCGCGGCTCGACCCTGCAGATCCCGGTCGCCGCCGGCCCGCCCGACGATCCCACCCGCTTCGCCCGCCGGGTCCGTGCCGCGCTGGTCACTGTCCGCTTTCCGGACGGCCGGCCCGAGCCCTATCCGGGCTTCGCCGCCCGGGCCAAGGACGCGATCGCCGACGAGGCGGTCGGCCGGGGCCTGCTCGGGCGGCTGCGCGCCGGGCGGGCGGGCGCGCCGGGCCCGCGCTGGTTCACCCGCCGCTGGCTCGGCGGCGGCGGGCCGGACGGCGGCGGCCCCGGCGAGGTGCTGGCCGGCGACGGCGCGCTGTCGCTGCTACGCGTGACCGGCCTGCCGCCCCTGGTCGCCGCGTCGGCGCCCGACCTGCGGCTCGCGCCGGGCGACCTCGACGCCAGCGCCGTGCTCACGGTCATCGACGACGGTCAGGGCGCGACCGCCACCGTCGCCGGCCGCGGCCGGGCCAGCACCACGGCGGGCGCGACCGAGCTGCTCGACCGCTGGCGCCACGCGCTCGACGACGACGTGGTCGCCGCCAGCGGCTGAGCGACGCGCGGGCGCTCCACCTGCTACCATCACCGAATGCTGCCTCGTGGACTCGCCCTCGCCACCCTGGCGATCGCCGGCTGTCACGACGCGCCCGCCCGCACCGCGCCGCGCCCGACCGCGCCGGTCCAAGCCTCGCGCGCGCTGCTCGAGCAGGCCCTCACCACCGCGCTCGCCGACGCCGACAAGGCCCGGACCCTGGCGCCGCCGCCGCCGCCCGCGCCGCCCGACGATCCCGCCGCCTTCGCCGATCTGCTGACCAACGATCCCGATGCCACCGGAGGCGTCGGCAGCCTCGGCCGCTTCGCCGATCCCGACGACCCCGACTCCGCCGGCGGCGTGGTCGGCGGCGTGGTCGGTGGTCAGCTCGGCGGGATCGTCGGCGGTCAGCTCGGCCAGCCGCCACCGCCGTTGCCCTCGGTGATCGTCGTCCAGCTGCTGAGCGCCTCGCAGGGGCTCGACGCCGACACGGTGCGCCTCAACGCCGCGATGCTGCGGATCCGGGCCATCAACTGCCAGCGCGCGGCCACCGACGACGGCACCCTGACCGACGCCGTCACCGCGACCGTCAGCCTGTCGGCGGTCGGCGCCGACCGGCTCGCGGTCCACGTCAGCGACGCCGGCCCGCTCTCCACGTGCCTGGAGGAGCGCCCGCTCAACATGGGCATGGCCGACGGCTCGACCCTGACCTTCGAAGTCCGGATCCGACGCCCCTGATCGCGCCCGCCGACGCCAACGCCAACGCCAACGTCGATCAGCCGCGGCGACCGCGCGACGCCAGCATCTCGATCAGATCCATCTTGGTGAGCAGCGCGACGACCTCGCGGTCGCCGGCGACCACCAGCGCGACCTCGCCGCGCTCGAAGATGGACGGCAGCTCGCTCGACGACGCGTGCATGGCGATCGTCGAGACCTTGCGGACCATGACCTCGGCGACGATGGTGTCGGCGACCACCCGGCCGCTGACCAGGGCGTGGAGCAGGTCGGACTCGGTGATGATACCGGCCAGCTTGCCCTGATCGAGCACCGGCAGCTGGGAGATGCCGTGCTCCTTGAACAGCGCGGTGGCGTGGCCGACCGAGTTGTCGACGTTGACGGTCAGCACCTCGCGCTTGCCCAGCGCCATCACCACGTCGGCGATCGTGCCGACCTCCCAGTCGGCCTTGAGGAAGCCCTGCTGCCGCATCCAGCGATCGTCGACGAACTTGCTCAGGTAGTTGCGGATCGAGTCGGGCAGGATGACGACGATGCGGGCGCCCGGCTTGGCCTCGCGCGCGACCTGGAGCGCGGCCCACACCGCCGAGCCCGACGAGCCGCCGACCAGCAGGCCCTCCTGGCGGATGAGCTGGCGCGCGACCCGAAATGAGTCGCGGTCGTTGGTCTTGATCCAGCGGTCGACCAGCGAGCGATCGAGGACGTCGGGGATGAAGTCGTAGCCGATGCCCTCGACCTTGTAGCTCTTGATCTCGCCGGGCCCGGCCAGGATCGAGCCCTCGGGGTCGACGCCGATGATCTGGACGTGCGGCAGCTCGGCCTTGATCGCCCGGGCCACGCCGCTGAGCGTGCCGCCGGTGCCAGCCGTCATGACCACGGCATCGAGCTTGCCGCCGGTCTGGTCGATGATCTCGCGGGCGGTGCCCTCGGCGTGGGCCAGCGGGTTCGCCGGGTTCGCGTACTGATCGAGGATGTGCGAGTTGGGGATGACCTCGCGCAGCCGGCGGGCGACGCCGATGTGGCTCTCGGGCGAGTCCCACGCGGCCTCGGTCGGCGTGCGGATGATCTCCGCGCCCAGCGCCTCGAGCACCACCTGCTTCTCCTGGCTCATCTTCTCCGGCATCGTGATGATGATCCGGTAGCCGCGCACCGCCGCCGCCAGCGCCAGGCCGATGCCGGTGTTGCCGCTGGTCGGCTCGATCAGCGTGTCGCCCGGCTTGATGCGTCCGCTCTTCTCGGCGTCGAGCAGCATGCGCACGCCGATCCGGTCCTTGACCGAGCCGCCCGGGTTCATGAACTCGCACTTCGCGAGGATCTCGCCGGGCAGGCCGCGCGCCACCGCGCCCAGCTTCACCATCGGGGTCTCGCCGACGGCGTCGAGGATCGAGTCGAGGACGTGGTCGCGGTTGCTCATCGCCGCGCATACTACACGCCGACCGGCCGACCGGGCGCCCGGTGCCGGTCAGACCACGAGCACAGTGACGTCCTTGCCGGCCGCGGCCAGGAGCCGGCCGAGGTCGTCGGGGTCGGACGTCGCGATCGTGTCACCGTCGTGGGCCAACTCGACCACCAGCGCGTCGACGACGTCGTCGGTGCGCGTCCTCGCCAGCAGCTCGCCCGCTCGCCGCGCCGCCGATTCGTCCGGTCCATCGACGCGGGTCGCGGCCAGCAACCGTGCCAGGAGCGCTTGCTTGCGACCATCGCGCCAGACCTGGGCGACGACCGGCGCCGTCGTCGTCACCTCGAGCTGCAAGCGCCGCGCCGCGGCCAGGTGCGCGCGAATCCGCGGGTCACCACGCTCGAACGCGACCAGGGCGCCAGCGTCGAGGATCAGCCGGATCATCGACGGGCTCGCTTCGGCTTGCGCTTGCCGCGCCGGATCGCGCCGACCAGCTCGGCCTCGGCCTGATCGATGCGATCACCAGGGATCACCCCGAAGCGCTGGTCGGCGGCGGCCAGCGCCCGGTCGAGGTCGGCCAGCCGGATCTCGTGCGC
>JAYVSF010000332.1:0-1843 GCA_043775605.1 Myxococcales bacterium | reverse complement strand
GGCCAGTTCACCGCCGACCTGGTCGCGCCGGTGCCGGCCACCGCCGACAGCCCCGCGGTCGAGGGCTTCACCTCCGTGCTCGGCGTGGTCTACGATCATCCCCAGCCGCAGGCGATCATCTGGGACGTCTCGGTCACCGACGGCTCGTGCGTGCTGCGCCTGCCGCGGGTGCCGTTCTGCGATCCCGGGTGTGGCGGCAGCGCGGTGTGCGTCGCCGACGACACCTGCGCGCCCTACGCCACCAAGCAGGACGTCGGCCTGGTCCACGCGCGCGGCCTGACGACTACGACCGGGACGACCGAGTTCGATCTGACGCTCCTCGCCGGCAACTATCAGGTGCCCGGCGTGCTGCACCTGGCCTATCCGGCGTTCGCGCCCGGCGGCGCCGTCGCGTTCGCGGCCGCCGGCAGCGCGTTCACCCCGGCCTTCACGCTGACCGGCACCGGCATCGCGCCGCTGGTGCTGACCAGCGCCGACCCGGCCCTGGCCCGCGATCAGCCGCTGACCCTGACCTGGAACGCGCCGGTCGGCGGCGGTGCGTCGCGGATCGCGGTCGCGCTCGACATCAGCCACCACGGCGGCTCCAAGGGCAAGATCGAGTGCGACGCGCCCGACACCGGAAGCCTGACCATGTCGGCGATGCTGATGACCCGGCTGCTCGATCTCGGCGCCGCCGGCTTCCCGACGATCATCGTGACCCGCAAGGCGACCAGCTCGGCGCTGGTGACCTCCGGCCGGGTCGATCTGGTGCTGTCGTTCAAGGTCGAGCACCCGGTCACCGTGCCCGGCGTCCAGTCGTGCACCGAGGATGTCGAGTGCACGCCGCCCCAGACCTGCCAGAACGACCTGACCTGCCGGTGACCGAGGTGACCATGCTCCGACCGACGACGATCGCGTGGACCCTGACCCTGGCGACCGCGCTGGCAGCCTGTGGCAGCGGCGGTGACGACACCGGCGCCATCGACCCCGACGCCGCGACCATCGACGCGCCGGCGATCGACGCCGCGACCATCGACGCGCCGCCCGCGGTCGACGCCGCGGTCGACGCCGACGTGTCGATGCTCCCGCACTTCAGCTTCTTCGTCACCAGCGTGGCGGCCCTGCAGCAGCTCTCGAACAACCCCCAGGGCTTCGGCGGCGACCTCCGGTTCGGCGAGACCGGGCCCGGCGCGGGCCTGCGCGGCGCCGACAAGCTGTGCGCGACCATCGCCGAGCGATCGCTTCAGGGCGCGACCGCCAAACAGTGGCGCGCGTTCCTCAGCGCCGCCGACGACGGCAACGGCCACGTGGTCAACGCGATCGATCGGATCGGCGCCGGGCCCTGGTACGACCGGCTCGGCCGCATGCTGGCGCCCAACAAGGCCAGCCTGATGGGCATCCGACCGACCGGCGGCGATCCCGCCATCGCGAACGACTTCCCCAACGAGGACGGCGTGCCCAACCACCGCCCCGATCCGGCGATGCCGCAGGTCGACAACCACGACATGCTCACCGGCACCAACCTCGCCGGCCAGCTCGAGGCCGCCAACCGCACCTGCCTCGACTGGACCGCGGCCGCCGGTAACAAGCCCGTCGAGGGCTCGCCCCGGGTCGGCCACTCCTGGCCGCGCGGCAACACCGGCATGATCAACAGCTGGATGTCGTCGCTGATCGAGTCGGGCTGCCGGGCCGGCATCAACCTGATCGAGACCGGGCCGCCCAACCCCAACGACAACACGGTCGGCTCGGGTGGCGGCTACGGCGGGTTCTACTGCTTCGCGCTGGTGCCATGAGAGCGCTCCTGCTCACCGCTGCCGTGCTCGCGCTGGCCGCCTGTGGCGACAACCTCGGCGCCGGCGATCCC
>JAYVSF010000331.1:0-3031 GCA_043775605.1 Myxococcales bacterium | reverse complement strand
GGTCGGGCTGGCGACCTTGCGCAAGGAGCTCGACCTGCCGCTGGTCGCGATCGAGCACACCACGTGCAGCTATCGCTCGGGCCAGGGCCCGTTCGCGTCGCCCGGCGCCGGCCTGCGGCCCGACGTCCTCGGCTGGTGGGGCGGGGCCCAGACCGGCTACCTCCACGTCGGCAGCCGCTGGTTCGTCGCCGCGCCGCTGGCGCTGGTGTCGACCTGGGAGGGCGACGAGCTGTCGCTCATCCGCAACCAGCACCAGCTGCGAGCGGCGCGTCACCTCGATCTCGCGCCCGCGGTCGCCGGGCTCGAGCGCGCGCTGGCCAGCTGCGCGTGGCCGCACCATGGCCTCGGGCTGTACCGCGTGATCGAGGCGCCCACCGAGGTCGACGCCGAGCGGCTGTGGCTGCGGTGCAAGGAGGCCGGCGTCACCCTGCGCCGTTTCCCCGGCGGTCGGCTGGCGATCGTGCCGGCGCTCGATCAGGCGGGCGACGTCGCGGCCCGGCTCGCGCCGGCCCTCGGCAGAGGTCACTGATGCGCATCCTCGAGCTGCCCGAGGGCGCGAGCCCGCGCGCGTGGGGCCGGCTGCACGGCGAGAGCTTCCGCGGCGAGATCGCGTCGCTGGCGGCGATCCGGACCTACCTCTGTACCCGGCTCGGCGGCTTTGGCGATCGCGCCGCGGTGCTGGCCGCGGCTCACGCCCACCTGCCGGTGCTCGAGCGCTACGACAGCGACCTGTTCGAGGAGCTGGTCGGCATCGCGGAGGGCGCGGCGCTGTCGCCGGCCGAGATCGTGGTCACCAACCACTACACCGACCTGCGCGATCTGCCGGCCGACCCCGGCGCGTGGCGGGCCGCGCCCGAGGCCGGCGGCCTCGCCGATCACGGCTGCAGCGTGGTGTGGGCCGAGAGCCCGACCGGGCGCATCCTGGCCCAGACCTGGGACATGCACGCGACCGCGATCCCGTACGTGATGATGCTGCACGTGCCGGCCAGCGAGGCCGGACCGGCGGCGTGGTTCCTGACCCTGACCGGCTGCCTCGGCCTGGCCGGGATGAACGCCAGCCGGGTCGCGATCGCGATCAACAACCTGTACTCGAAGGACGCCACCGTCGGCGCGGTGTGGCCGGCGGTCGTGCGCAAGGCGCTACACGCGCGGACCGCGACGGCGGCCCGGGACCTGATCCTGGGCGCGCCGATCGGCTCCGGTCATCACTACATCGTCGCCGATCGCGACGACGCGTTCGCGATCGAGACGTCGGGCGTGCTGCGCAAGCTGATGTTCAGCTCGACGGCCGCCGCCCCGCGCCCCAGCTACTGCCACACCAACCACTGCCTCGATGCCGAGGTCGCGGCGGTGTCGGCCATCTCGCCGATCTCGACGACCCGCGAGCGCCTGGCCTGGCTCGAGACGTCGGTCGGCGCCGCGCCGGTCCGCGATCTCGACGACGTCTGGGAGCGGCTGGGCTCGACCGACGGCTGGCCGATGAGCGTGTGCACCAACATGTCGACGCCGGAGTTGCCGCACGGCACCGCGACCTGCGGCGCGATCGCGATGAACCTCGACAGCGGCGAGCTCTGGGCCCAGGGCGGGCTGGTCCACAACGTCCGGCCGCTGGAGTTCGAGCTATGACCGAGTACCCGTTCTTCTTCACCTGGGCCGCGCAGAAGGGCGCGAAGCCGCTCGAGCTGACCGGCGGCCACGGCGCCTGGTTCACGACCGCCGACGGCGGCGAGTGGCTCGACCTCGGCGCGCTGAGCTACCAGGTCAACGCCGGCCACGGTCACCCGCGCATCGCGGCGGCGATCAAGCGCCAGGCCGACACCCTGTGCGTCGCCTCGCCGTCGTCGGTGTTCCCGGCCAAGACCGCGCTGGCCGAGAAGCTGCTGCAGCTGGCCGGGCCCGGCTTCAGCAAGGTCTTCTTCTGCCTGTCGGGCGCCGAGGCCAACGAGAACGCGATCAAGATCGCGCGCCTCGCCACCGGCCGCCACAAGCTGATGAGCCGCTACCGCAGCTACCACGGCGCGTCGATGGGCGCGTTGACCCTGACCGGCGACTGGCGGCGGCCGCCGTTCGAGCCCGGCATCCCCGGCGTGGTCCACGTCGCCGACTGCTACTGCGACCGCTGCCCGTTCGGCCACACGCTGGCGAGCTGCAAGCGCGAGTGCGCGACCAACGTCGGCGAGGTCATGCGGCTCGAGGGCGGTGGCTTCGCGGCCGCGATCTTCGAGCCGGTGCCGGGCGCCAACGGCGTGCTGGTGCCGCCGCCCGAGTACTGGCCGCTGGTCCGCAAGGCCTGCGATCGCGACGGCGCCCTGCTCATCGCCGACGAGGTGCTGTGCGGCTTCGGCCGGCTCGGCACCGTGTTCGGCCACCAGCACTGGGACGTCACGCCCGACATCATCACGGTCGCCAAGGGCCTGGCCTCCGGCTACGCCCCGATCGGCGCGGTGATCGTGCACGACCGAGTCGCCCGCCACTTCGACGATCACGTGCTGGCCTGCGGCCTGACCTATTACGGCCACCCGATCGGCTGCGCCGCCGCGCTCGAGACGTTGCAGGTGTACGAGGACGAGGGCCTGTACGCCAACGCCGCTGCGCTCGGGCCGGTGCTGCAGCGCGAGGTCGCGGCGATCGGCCTGCGCCTCGATCGCAAGCACTTCGCCCGCGGGCTCGGGCTCCTGGCCGGGCTCGAGATCGAGGCGCCGCACGACGCCTGGGTCGCGTTCGCCCGCGAGCTGGCCGCCCGCCACCTGTCGCTGCACGTCGACGGGGCGCGCGGCACCGCCATCCTGTCGCCACCCCTGTGCATCACCGAGAAAGAGCTGGTGCGCGGCGTGCGCGGCGTCGGTGAGGCCGCGGTCGCGGCGTTCGGAGGAAGATCATGAACGTCGCCGAGTTCAAGGGTCGTCATCACCACAAGGTGCGGGACAGCGTGGCCGCCGCGCTCGACGGCCTCGACAGCGGCATGACCGTGATGGTCGGCGGCTTCGGGCTGTGCGGCAACGCAGAGGCGCTGATCAAGGGCGTGATCGAG
>JAYVSF010000330.1:0-2730 GCA_043775605.1 Myxococcales bacterium | reverse complement strand
CGTGAACCTGATGGACTCGAGTCACCACGATCTTTCGATGCGTCTGGTTATGCCGTCACCCTCGCGAGCGTGCTGCAGGAAGTGGCGGTCCTTCGTGTCTCTGCACGTTGGCACGGAGGGGCATGAGCACGATGGTCTCATACACAGAGGGGAGTGCCACGAGTGCGACACATGGCGGAAGCCAGGAAGGTCAGGCCTGGCGGGCGGGCGTGACCTCGTAGCCGATGTCGAGGTCGCGCAGGACCTGGCGGACGCCGTCGGGGTCGCGGGCCTTGACGATGAACGCCAGGCGCTCGAGCAGCTGATCGATGCGGGCGTCGTCGAGCGGCGCCGGGTGGCAGCGGAAGATCTTGCGCAGGTCGGTCGGCGCCAGGTTCTCGGCCGAGGTCGACAGCTCCTCGAACAGCTTCTCGCCCGGCCGGGTGCCGACGATCTTGATCGGGATCTCGGCCTCGGTGAAGCCCGACAGCCGGATGAGCTGGCGGGCGAGGTCGATGATCTTGACCGGCTCACCCATGTCGAGCAGGAAGACCTCGCCGTTGGCGCCGAGCGTGCTGGCCTGCAGCACCAGGTTCGACGCCTCGGGGATGGTCATGAAGTAGCGGGTGGCCTCGGGGTGGGTGACCGTGACCGGCCCGCCGTCGGCGATCTGGTCCTTGAAGATGCCGACCACCGAGCCGCGGCTGCCGAGGACGTTGCCGAACCGCACGCACGAGAACCGGGTCTTCGACTTGGCCGCCAGCCGCTGCACGACCTGCTCGGCGAACCGCTTGGTCGCGCCCATCACGCTGGTCGGGTTGATCGCCTTGTCGGTCGAGATCATCACGAACGCCTCGACCCCGTGCTCGTCGGCCAGCTCGGCCAGTTGCTTGGTGGCGAAGACGTTGTTGCGGACCGCCTCCCACGGGAAGCGCTCCATCATCGGCACGTGCTTGTAGGCCGCGGCGTGGAACACGACCTGCGGCTGCAGGTCCTTGAACGCGCGCTCGAGGGACTTGCTGTCCATCACGTCGAGCAGGACCGGCTGGATCACGCCGGCCGGGCCCTTGGTACCGCCGAGCTCGCGCTCGATCTCGAACAGGTTGGTCTCGTCGCGCTCGCACAGGTACAGCTTGGCCGGGCCCATCACCGCGAGCTGGCGGCACAGCTCGGCGCCGATCGAGCCGCCGGCGCCGGTGACCATCACCCGCTTGCCGAGGTAGTGGCTGCGCAGATCGTCGAACGACAGGCTGGGCGGTACCGGGTCGCGGGCCAGGAGGTCCTCGATCCGGATCTCGCGGACCAGGGCCGGCCCGGCGTCGGGACCGCCGGCGCCCATGGTCTCGTAGGTGCCGCGGACGATGCTGACGCTGACGCCGAGCGGGTTGCAAGCGTCCATGATCGAGCTGACGACCTTGGCCGGGATCGCCGAGCTGGTGATGATGACGCGCTCGGCACCAGTCTGGCGCACCACCCGGGTCACGTCGCGCAGCGGGCCGAGCACCCGCAGGCCGGCCACCGCCATCCCGACCTTGTCGGCGCTGTCGTCGAGGAAGCCGACCGGCCGGACATCGAGCTCGGGGTGGCGCATCGCCTCCTTGACCACGGCCAGGCCGCCCTCGCCGGCGCCGATGAGCAAGGTCGCCGAGCCGACATCGGTGCGGGTGCGCTCGCGCCGGATGCGCGGGATGAAGCGGATCCCGGCCATGCCGAGGAAGCTGAGCGCGCCCTCCATGATGATGATCGAGTAGGGGAAGACCAGGTGCGGGTCGGCCCGGTACAAGGACAGGCGGCCGACCAGCAGCAGCAGGCTGATCACCGCGCAGGCCTGGGCGAAGCGCAGGGCCTCGCTGAGGCCGACGTAGCGCCAGACCATGCGGTAGACCCCGAACAGGCCGTTGGCCAGCACCCGCAGCGCGGCCAGGGCCGGGATCAGCACCCCCATCTGGCGGAAGAACGGGTGCGGGATCGAGCCCTCGAACCGGGCCAGGTACGCGACCATGCCGCTGATCAAGACGATCGCGACGTCGAGGGAGACCGCCACCAGCCGGGTCTGGCGGGCGCGGGCGATGATCGGCAGGCCGCCGGCGATCGTCGGCAGCGCGCCGGTGGTGCGCGTCAGCCTGGTCGGCGTTCCGCTCGGGCTCACGGGCTGTGATCCTCCGGCGGCCCACCCCATGGATGAACGGTTTGCCCGACGAGAAACGTCGGCCTCGCCTGCGTCAGAACGCGCTCGTAGGCACGAGCGCTCATGACGCTTCCGCCGCCTCCGGATCGGCGCTGCTCGACGACGTATCGCCGTAGCCGCCGTAGGCGTAGTAGTAGCCGCCGTAGCGCCGGTCGGAGATGTCCATGTCGTTGAGGATCACGCCGAGGATCGGCGCCTCGATGTCGCGGAACTGGCGGGCCGAGTGGCTGACGTCGTCGAGCTGGGTCTTGCCGGCCTGGGCCACCAGCATCACGCCCGACGACAGCCGGGCCAGCACCACCGCGTCGGTCACCGCCAGCACCGGCGGCGAGTCGAGCAGGATGCGATCGAAGCGGGCCTCGAGCTCGGCCAGCACCTGCTTGAACCGGTTGGACAGCAGCAGCTCGGCCGGGTTGGGCGGCTGCGGCCCGCACGGCAGCACGAACAGGTTGGGGATGTCGGTCGACTTGATCACGTCGTCGTACGAGGCGTCGCCGAGGATGAGGTTGGTGAGGCCGCGCTGCTTGGACACGCCGAGCGACTTGTGCAGGCGCGGGCGGCGG
>JAYVSF010000329.1:0-7061 GCA_043775605.1 Myxococcales bacterium | reverse complement strand
GCCAGCTCGCCGCCGAGAAGAAGAAGCGCCACGATCGCTTCGACGACTCCCTGTACCTGCTGGAGCCCAACCTCAAACAGGGCGTCGGTGCCTTGCGCGACCTGGCCACCGCGCTGTGGGCGGCGCGGGCCCGGTGGCTCCTGCGCGGAGCGCCGCTGCCCGGCCACGGCGACACCATCGAGCTGCTCGCCCGCGACGGCCACCTGAGCCGGCGCCAGGCCGACGTCCTCCTGCGCGCGCGCGACTTCCTCCTCGGCCTGCGGGTGCTGGTCCAGCTCGCCAGCCGGCGGCGCGGCGATCAGCTGACGTTCGAGGTCCAGGAGGCGATCGCGCCCGGCCTGGCGCTGGTCGGGGCCACCGAGCTCGAGGTCGCCGAGGCCGGCGAGAGCGACGTCCGGCCGGCGGTCGCGCCCGCGGTCGAGGCCCTGATGCGCGCGTACTACCTGCACGCCCGCGGCGTCGTCCAGGTCGGCGATCGCCTGCTCGAGACCGCGCGGGTCCCGCCCCGGCGCAAGCCGCGCATCCACCGCATCGACGGCAGCTTCCTGACCTTCAACGGCGAGCTCGCGGTCCACGACGGTCGGATGCTCGCCGACCGCCCGAGCGAGATGGTGCGCCTGTTCCGGGTCGCGGTCGATCAGGGCATCGCCGTCTACGGCCATACCCGCGATCTGGTCGCCGAGCTGGCGCCGCACGCCGGCGAGCGGCTGCGCGCCGATCCGGCCGCGGCCCGGCTGTTCGTCGACGCCCTGGTCGATCTCCGCGATCGCGGTCAGCCGTCGGCGCTCGAGCTGCTGCACCAGCTCGGCGTGGTGTCAGCGATGATGCCCGAGTGGGCGCCGTGCACCTGCCGGGTCCAGCACGACCTCTACCATGTCTACACCGTCGACCAGCACCAGCTGCTGGCGGTGGCGATGCTCAAGCGGCTCGGCCGCGGCGAGCTGGCCGCCGAGTATCCGGTGGCGACCCAGGCGTTCGCGCGGGTCACCCGGCTGGCGCCGCTGGTGCTGGCGACGCTGCTGCACGACGTCGGCAAGCCGTTGGGTAAGGGCCACGCCGAGAAGGGCGCGGTGCTGGCGGCCGCGGTCGCGCGCCGGCTCGGGCTGGGCGAGGCCGACGCCGACCTGGTCGAGCTGCTGGTCCGTCAGCACCTGACGATGGCGCACCTGTCGCGGCGCCGCGATCTGACCGACCCCGAGGTGATCGCGCGGTTCGCCGAGCGGATCGGCGACGACGAACAGCTGACCCAGCTGTATCTGTTGACCCTGTGCGACTCGGCGATGACCGCGCCCGGCAACATGAGCGCGTGGAAGGACGAGCTGCTGCGGACCCTGTACCTGCGGGCCCGCGAGCACCTGCTGGCGGCGGCGAGCGCCGACGGTGCGCCGGCCGTGCCGGACGCCGAGCAGCGACGGGCGAAGGTGCTGGCGCTGCTCGGGACGGGGCCCGGATCGGGGTCGGACCTCGCGGGGCTGCTGGACGCGGTCGACGATCGATTCCTGGCCCAGCTCTCGCCGCGGCAGGCGGCCCGCCATGTCCGGCTGGTCGCGGCGACCTGGGCGCGTGGCGCGCAGGTCGGCCTCGCCGTCACCCACTTGCCGCTCAAGGGCCACAGCGAGGTCGCGGTGGTCGCGCCCGACGCCCACGGCGTGCTGGCCGCGATCGCCGGCGCGCTGGTCGCGTACCGGGTCGACGTCCTCGGCGCGGTGGTCGGTCACGCCGAGCCGGTCGGCGGCGACCCCGGCGTCGCGCTCGACCTGTTCTTCGTCCGCGACCGGGTCGGCGCCGCGATCGCCGACGACGATCCGCGCTGGGCCCGGCTCGAGGCTGATCTCGCGGCGCTGGTCGCCGACGGCGCGCCGGCCGCGGGTGCGGTCGCGGCGCTGATCGGTCGCCGCCGGCCGTCGACGGGGCTGCCGCCGCGGGTGACGCCGGCCATCGCCACCGAGATCCGCATCGACAACACCGAGTCGACCGAGGCCACGATCGTCGAGATCTTCACCCGCGATCGCCCCGGCGTGCTGCACGCCATCACCCGCACGCTGGCCGACGCCGAGCTCGACATCTCGCTGTCGAAGATCTCGACCGAGGGCGAGAAGGTCGCCGACGTCTTCTACGTCACTCGCGCCGGCGCCAAGGTCAGCTCGGCCGCGGCCCAGCGCGCGCTACGCGACCGGCTGAGCCGGGCTCTCGCCGAATTGCCCGGCTAGCGAGCCTTGGCGAGCGATCGACGATGATGCTGGGTGTCCGGGATCACGAGGGAAGTGCGGGGTCTGCCTTGCTCTCTGGTCGCCTCACGTGATGCGGTAGACACGCCCGCAAGACAGCGAGCGCTTGGCATGGCCGCGATCGACACCCCGCCCGGGCTCGGGCACGACGACAGCCGGGCCGCCGGGTTCGCCGCCCCGCGCGGGCCGCGCCGCCTGGCCGAGGTCGCGATGCGAGTCACCGTCGGGCTCGCCGTCGTCGTCGTCCTGGTGGTCGCGCGCCGGCGCCCGGACGCCGGGCCCACGCTCGTGACCTGGGCGGTCACCGCCAGCGCGCTCGGCCTGATCGGCGCCGCGGTCCGCCGGGCCCGGGTCACGATCGCCGCCGACGGCGTGCGCTGGGGCTGGGGCGCGCTCAAGGTGCGCATGAGCCTCGAGCGCATCGTGCGGGTCGAGCTGTACCAGGACGGCATCTCGGTGCGCGCGCGTCGCGGCAGCACCTGGTTCTTGGCCCGCCGCGACTGGGATCGCTTCGAGTCGCTGGGCCGGGCCATCGCCGAGGTCGGCCTGCCGTGCGCCAGCCTCGATCGCAAGGCGCCGTTCACCGCCCGCCTGCAGAGCTACGGCCGCATCCTCGACGGCCTGCTGGTCGCTGCGATGGTGACCGCCGCCGCCGTGACCGTGCTCGCGCTGTCGTGACCTCGTCAGATCGCGATGTCAGGTGGCCAGCGACCGGCCGACCGCGAGGCCGGCCAGGCCGGCGGCGAGGCAGCCGAGGGTGGTGACGCCGACGTTGACCAGCGCGAGCCGGGTCGCGCCCTCCTGCCACATCTTGATCGACTCGTAGTTGAACGTCGAGTACGTGGTCAGCCCACCCATGACGCCGGTGGTGAGCAGCAGGCGGACCTCGACCGACAGGGTCGCGGTGGTGAGCGCGACCTGCATGATGAGGCCGAGCAGGAAGCAGCCGGCCAGGTTGACCAGGAGCGTCGCCCACGGGAACGGCCCGCCCAGGCTGCGCGCCGCCCACGACGACACCAGGTAGCGGGTGCCGCTGCCGGCCGCGCCGCCGAGACACACCAGCAGGAAGCGCTGCATGCCTGCCGAGGTGGCGACGGCGCCGTCGCGCTGTCAAGTCGATCCGGTGAACCTCGGTCGCGGGATCTCGCGTGGCGCCCGTCAGACGTCAGCCGTATGGTGCGCGCCTACCCGGCGGCCCTGGCCGCGACGAGGAGTCCATGCTCGGCGACACCCTGCGCGAGGCCCTGACCTTCGATGACGTCCTCCTGGTGCCGGCGTTCAGCGAGGTCTTGCCTCGCGACGTCGACGTCTCGACCCGGCTGACCGCGTCGATCCCCATGCGCATCCCGCTGGTGTCCTCGGCGATGGACACCGTCACCGAGGCGGCGACCGCGATCCGCATGGCCCGCGAGGGCGGCATCGGCTTCCTCCACAAGAACATGTCGATCGCGGACCAGGCCCGCGAGGTGACCCGGGTCAAGAAGGCCGAGAGCGGCATCGTGGTCGATCCGGTGACGGTCGGGCCCGAGCGCCGGCTCGAGGACGCGCTGGCGCTCATGCGCCTGCACCGCATCAGCGGCCTGCCGGTGGTCGACGGCGACGGCCGCCCGGTCGGCATCGTCACCAACCGCGACGTCCGGTTCGAGAAGAACCTGAACCAGCGCGTCGCCGACATCATGACCCGCAAGCTCATCACCGTCGGTGACGGGGTCGGGCTCGACGAGGCCAAGGAGCTCCTCCACCACAACCGGATCGAGAAGCTGCTGGTGGTCGCCGACGATGGCCGGCTCAAGGGCCTGATCACGATCAAGGACATCGAGCAGGCCCTGGCCCACCCGTTCGCCGCCAAGGACGACCTCGGCCGGCTGCGGGTCGGCGCCGCGGTCGGGGTCAGCGGCGATCGCGAGGCGCGCATCGACGCGCTCCTGGCCGCCGGCTGCGACGTCATCTGCATCGACACCGCCCACGGTCATTCGGCCGGCGTGCTCGAGGCGGTGCGGGCGACCCGCAAGAACTTCCCGAAGATGCAGCTGGTCGCCGGCAACGTCGCGACCGGGGCCGCGACCCTGGCGCTGATCGACGCCGGCGTCGACGCGGTCAAGGTCGGGGTCGGGCCCGGCTCGATCTGCACGACCCGCATCGTCGCCGGGGTCGGGGTGCCGCAGTTGACCGCGATCGCCGACGCGGTCGCCGCCGCGCGCGCCGCCGGCGGGGTGCCGATCATCGCCGACGGCGGCATCAAGTACTCGGGCGACGTCGCCAAGGCGCTGGCGGCCGGGGCCTCGACGGTGATGATCGGCAGCCTGTTCGCCGGCACCGATGAGGCGCCCGGCGAGATCATCCTGTACCAGGGCCGCAGCTACAAGTCGTACCGCGGCATGGGCTCGATCGGCGCGATGCGCGAGGGCTCGAAGGACCGCTACTTCCAGGACGACGTCGAGGCGACCGCGCCGCAGAAGCTGGTGCCCGAGGGCATCGAGGGCCGGGTGCCGTACAAGGGCCCGCTGCGTGAGTCGATCTACCAGCTGGTCGGCGGCCTGCGGTCGTCGATGGGCTACCTCGGCTGCGCGTCGATCGCGACCCTCGGTCAGAACGCGCAGTTCGTGAAGATCAGTTCGGCGGGCCTGCGCGAGTCGCACGTCCACGACGTGATCATCACAAAAGAAGCCCCGAACTACCGTCTGGAGTGATGCGGCGGTCACCCGGCGCAACAACCGCGCGATCGCAGTCCGGGAACCCAGCGTCACAGGTCTCGGGTGAGCCGGAACAGCTCCCCCAAGCCCCCATCCGGGATCACGACCAACGCTCAGCGAGACCCGACCGCTCATGACTCATCAGCTCGTCCTCGTCCTGGATTTCGGCTCGCAGGTCACGCAGCTCATCGCGCGCCGGGTGCGCGAGCAGGCGGTGTACTGCGAGATCCAGCCGTTCCACCTGTCGCTCGACGCGATCCGGGCGATGGCGCCGGCGGCGATCATCCTGTCGGGCGGGCCGGCGTCCTGCTACGCGCCGGGCGCGCCGACGGTCGATCCGGCGCTGTTCGACCTCGGGGTGCCGGTGCTGGGCATCTGCTACGGCGCCCAGCTCATCGCGCGCCTGCTCGGCGGCGTGGTCCGGCCCGGCGACAAGCGCGAGTTCGGCCGGGCGACCCTGGCGGTCGGGCAGGGCGGGGCCGGCGTGTTCCGGGCGATGACCACCGGCGACGAGCTGACGGTGTGGATGTCGCACGGCGACTCGGTCGACGAGCTGCCGCCAAGCTTCGTCCAGACCGGGGCCAGCGCCAACTGCGCCAACGCCGCGTTCGCCGACGCCGGCCGCCGGATCCACGCGGTCCAGTTCCACCCCGAGGTGGTCCACACCCCGCGCGGCGCCGAGCTGCTCGGCGGCTTCCTGTTCGGCGTGTGCGGGCTGACCGGCGACTGGTCGATGGCGTCGTTCGTCGACGAGGCGGTGGCCAAGATCCAGGCCCAGGTCGGCGCCGACGGCCGGGTGATCTGCGGGCTGTCGGGCGGCGTCGACTCGTCGGTGGCGGCGGCGATCTTGCACCGCGCGCTCGGCGACCGGCTGACCTGCATCTTCGTCGACAATGGCCTCTTGCGCCGCGGTGAGCGGGCCCACGTCGCGACCATCTTCCGCGATCACTTCCACGTCGACCTGCGGGTGATCGACGCGGTCGACCGCTTCCTCGACGCGCTCGAGGGCGTCACCGACCCCGAGCAGAAGCGCAAGATCATCGGCCGCGAGTTCATCGCGGTGTTCGAAGAGGAGTCGAAGACGATCGCGGGCGCACGCTTCCTGGCCCAGGGCACGCTGTACCCGGATGTCATCGAGTCGGTGTCGGTGCGCGGACCGAGCGCGGTGATCAAGAGCCACCACAACGTCGGCGGCTTGCCCGAGCGCATGAACCTTGCGCTGGTCGAGCCGCTGCGCGAGCTGTTCAAGGACGAGGTCCGCCAGCTCGGCGTCGAGCTCGGCCTGCCGCGCCACATGGTCAACCGTCAGCCGTTCCCCGGCCCCGGCCTGGCGGTGCGCTGCCTGGGCGCGATCACCCGGCCGCGGCTCGAGACCCTGCGCGGCGCCGACGCGATCGTCGAGGAGGAGATCCGGTCGGCCGGCCTGTACGACGCAATCTGGCAGGCGTTCGCGGTGCTCCTGCCGGTGCGGACCGTGGGCGTGATGGGCGACGATCGCACCTACGACGAGGCCCTGGCGGTGCGCGCGGTCCACTCGGTCGACGGCATGACCGCCGACTGGGTGCACCTGCCGCACGACCTGCTCGGCCGGCTCTCGAGCCGCATCATCAACGAGGTGCGCGGGGTCAACCGCGTGGTCTACGACATCACCAGCAAGCCGCCGGGGACGATCGAGTGGGAGTGATGTCGGGCTCGGATTCGGGCTCGGGCTCGGGTTCGGATTCGGATTCGGGTTCGTGCGCGGATTCGGGTTCGGGTTCGGTGGCAAGCGTCGCCGTGCGGATGTTCGTCCTCGCGGGCGTGCTGCTCTCGTCGTTCCGCGCCGCCTCCGCCCAGCCGCGCACCGCCCCGGCGCCCGCCACGCTTACGGCCTCGGTCGCGCCCGGCGTCACCATCGACTGGACCCGCGGCGTGGTCATCGCCCGCGGCATCGGGCCGGCCGATCGCCACGCACCCGAGCCGGCCGTCGCCCGGGTCGCAGCTGAGCGTCGCGCGATCGATCAGGCCCGCAGCCGGCTCACCGCCGCGCTCGACCTGGTGCCGCGCACCGGCCCGGCCCTGACCGCCCTGGCCCGGGCCGCGCTGGCCCGCGAGGTCGCGCTGGCGCCGGTCGTCGATCGCGACCTCGGCCCCGACGGCT